>JBOGQL010000062.1:0-1999 GCA_050748985.1 Nitrososphaera sp.
ATTATTGTCAGCCAAGATATACTGGCGAGTAATGGGCGAACCTTGGGAATGCCTAGAGAGCCGCAAGATCCTTCACGCAGGCGAAGGCAAGACCACGTTCATGGAAGTATACCAGGACAAGGTCAGAACCTCCAAGGGTCGAATCGTTACCTATACGAAATATCACGCCTCGGATGTTGTCATAGTTGTCCCCTTTCTTGACTCTGGAAGGCTGGTGATGATAAGGCAGTACCGCTATCCGCTTGGCAAGATTCTTCTGGAGTTCCCAGCAGGCCATGTCGAAGGGAGCGAAGACCCTTCTGAAACCGCCAAGAGGGAGCTCGAAGAAGAGACGGGCTACAGCGCCAGGACAATAAAGCGAGTCTACCGTTACCACCCGTCGGTGAGCCGGTCCAACCAGAACGTGCACGTTTTCATGGCAAGCGGGCTATCCGAAGGCAAGACTCGGCACGATGGTGGCGAGGACATCAGTATAGAACTGCTCACGACTGAAGAGCTTCGCCAGCAAATACGGCGCGGTGGGGTGGAAAGCGCCGGCACCCTCATTTCGTATCTCCTGTGCTGCACGGACACGCTGTCGACTGGCAAAGGAGGAACCTGATCCGATGCCGGAAAAAATGCAGGCAATGGTGCTGAACAGGACTGCACCTATAGAGACCCGGCCTCTGAAACTAATGTCCATTGACAAACCTACAATAAAGCGCGGAAACGAGCTCCTGCTCGAAATAGAGGCATGCGGGGTATGCAGGTCCAACCTGCACTTGATCGAGGGAGACTGGAAGGAATACGGGTCGCCATCGCGGCTTCCCATAGTGCCCGGCCACGAAGTTGTCGGAGTCGTCAAGCGCGCCGGCGGCAGCGTCAGAAATATCCGGCTCGGCGACAGGGTCGGAATACAGCCACTCTTCAGCTCGTGCCTCAAGTGCGAGTACTGCCTTGCAGGGCGCGAGAACCTCTGCGAGGATGGAGAGATAACCGGCGAAACAGTGCAGGGAGGCTACGCAGAATACATCTGCGCGCGTGAAGATTTCGTGACGCCAATACCGGACGACATTGATTCAGAACACGCAGCTCCGCTTTTTTGCCCCGGCATAACAGCGTACAAGGCGGTCAAGGCGGCCGAGCCCTCAGCAGGGAAATCCGTTGGAATTTTTGGAATAGGAGGAGTGGGCCACCTCGCAATCCAGATAGCAAAACTCTACGGCTCTAGGGTGGTTGCGGTTTCAAGGAGCAGGAACCACACCGATCTCGCAAAAAGGCTGGGTGCAGACAACGTTGTTGTGTTTCAAGAGTCGCAAAGGGAATTCCTGAAGGAGTTGAAAAAGGACGAGGGCGGATTGCTTGACAGCGCCATTGTGTTTGCTCCCTCTGACAGAGCCATAGACTCTGCGATAAAGTCGGTGAAGAAGGGCGGAGTAGTGGTGCTTGGGGTTCTGGGGAATGTCGTCGACTTTCCAACCTTTGAGGAAAAAATTGTTAAGGGAAGCGTCATAGGTTCAAGGAAGGATATGGCTGACCTGGTCCGGCTGGCAAGCGACTCGAAGCTGAAGGTGGTGATCGAGACCCACAAGCTGAATGAAGCGAATGATGTGCTTGCGAGGCTCAAGAGATCTCAGGTGGAGGCCCGCGCGGTTCTGGTTCCATGAAAATGTTCCCGATATCAGGCAATTGAACTACATGATAGCTACCTCTAAACACAGAATTTGGGAGAACATTCTAATACTTCCCTCATCGCATCGATATGGTTAATTGGGGAGACGGCACAGGTCGCGCATGGACATGATTGCAGCCGTGATCGAGGCCGCTTTGGATGGATCTAATTTTACAAAGATCATGTTTACCGCCTACATGTCTTACCAGCAGTGCTGCGAATACATCGATCTGGTGGTGAAAAGAGGCATGCTGGACTATGACAAGCGGCAGCGGATATACACTGCTACCGAGAAGGGCAAGGAATTTCTCGGCATTTACGAAAAGATAAGACTGTAATGCTTCTGCA
>JBOGQL010000063.1:0-2939 GCA_050748985.1 Nitrososphaera sp.
GTGTACGACCTCATAAAGAACAATGACGGGATGGTTTTCGTTGCAGAAGTCCCCGGTCCCGAGGACCAGATCAGTGTCCGCCTCGCAGACAGCCTGCTGCGAATAAAGGGTGGTCAGAACTTTTCCAAGGACATCCCGCTCGAATTTGCCCAGGACATGGGCATTTCCGACTACAAGTACAGAAACGGGGTTCTAACTATCAAGATCCGGCGGATCTGACAGCATCCTTTTCCTCGCTGCTGGTCTCCCACAGTCGCATTCTGTCGACCTTCTCCCTCCTGCGGGCCCCCTGAAGCATCAGGTACACGCTCTTGTGCATGCTTCCCTTTGCCAGCATGGCTATGGCGTCAGTCGCCAGCTTCACTTCTCTGTAACCACCGATGAATGCGACAGTGTGCCCGTAAACGGATACGTAGGCGCCGCTGAGCTCCTCCATCATCCGCCGGGCCTTGCCTCCTTCGCCGATTATCCTGCCCCTTATCCTTTCCAGAGCGCTTGGTGATTTGCCTGCATAGTCTCGGAGGTCGATCTGGTGGAATGTGATCTCCTCGTTGTCAAACAGGTGGTAGGCGCGGGCGGGTGAGAAACCTCTTGATATGGCGGTAATCACTTCGACGGCCCTGAATCCCTCCATCTCGGCCGGCTTTGACGCAGAGACCACTGCGTCGCCGGTCTCGCTGTCTATCTCAATTTCCACGCCGCAGATTTTTTCTATCTGCTGCTTTACCTTGCCGCGCTTGCCTATCAGCGCCCCTATCCTCTCCCTCGGGATTTTTATCGTGTGCTGGAAGCTCATTTTATCATGCCTTTGTTATTTTTTCCAAAACCCGCGCGGTATTCACAACATCGACGCCCCTCTTCTCAAAGAACCTATTCACATTCATGATGTCCCGGATTAAAAATTGTTTTGAATAGGGATGCCTGATGTCCACAGCCGAGCCAAAGTCAAACAGAATGATACCCTTTTCAGTCCTGAATATGTTGTACTCCGACAGATCGGCGTGGACAAGATTTGCTTTGCGATAAAGCAGCGAAACCTGCTCGAGTACCTGCTTGTACTCTTTGGAAGTTACTTCCAATTTTGCAAGCGGAGAAGCCGCGTTTCCCTCGCTGTCGCCCACGAACTCCATTACAAGGACATTCTTTTTGACAGCCACAGGCGATGGCACCATTACGCCGGCAGCAAGTGCCGCCTTCATATTCTTGAACTCTTTTCTGGCCCAAGCGGCGATCAGGCTACGAGCGTTTTTCTTTATGTTCGAAAAACGGGGATCGCCAGCGATGTACTGGAGGCGCTTTCGAAATTCGGCGCTCACGGTCAGGTATATCTTGAGGATCAGGAGCGAGCCGTCTGGCGCGGTTGCAATGTACACTTTGGACTCCTTGCCTGCCGCAAGCGAGCCCCTAATGTTTCCAAGTACTCCCTTGCGCTTGAGCTCGTTGATGGTCATCACAGTCGGGACGTCAAAGACGTTGTCGAAGACCTGGTAATCCTCTGATCGCTTTATGAGGAGTCTGCTCTCTCCCTCGCTCTTTGAGAGTCGCCGGTCAGCCCTTGCTATGGCCTTGTGCTTTTCTTCCTGAAGGTCGGGCTCGTCTTCCTCCAATATACGGATCTTAATTCTCTTTTCTATTATTACCTTTGGCTATCCGATGATAGTAATGCAGACCAGAGTAAACTGACAGAGCAGCCGCCTGCCGCGAAATCAGAGCATGGCCGTACCTGACACCAATAACGGCAGAAACGACGATTTGGTGGCGATTATCCGTGACGGAACTTGTAGATCATGAGGAATGGCACTCCAGAAATCCTCTTGATGCTCGCTTCCTTGGCCATCTTCATCTCGATGGCTTGCTTTACTATTCTATCGCCCACCAAGTTGGCAATGTCGCATTTTTCCAGCAGTTCCTTGGCGCTGTTCAGCTCAATGACTTCTTGCTGGTAGTATTCGCGGGTAAGGTCTATCACCAGCCCGTTCTGTTCAAGTCTCTTTCCAACAAGGTCGAAATCGCAAATATCGATCATGACTGCGTCCTGGTAACGCGTTGTTCTGGCTGCGTACTGCTGCAAGGATGTCATTTCTTTCGCATCACAGTGTAATGAGCATTTCTGCTACCCGTACGTCTCTATCTTGATATCAAACGACCCGTCTTTTCTTTTGTTTCGGTTGGTCACAAAGCCGAGCGGGCTCAGGATCGTAGTCACGGCGTCAATGGTGCCCTGATATCCACAGATGTGAAAGAACGTGTTATCAGGCGTAACAGTCTCGCCCACTGTCTTTTCCAAGACAGAGCTTCCACCGTTCCTGACAAGGAGTGTTTCTACCCTTCCCCTGTTTCCGTGCCAGTCACGTGACAGATCGTGTTCCGGCCTGCTTACCGTCGGGATGTACTTGAAGTTGCTCTGCCCCGAGGCGATCTTTTCTAGTATATCGCGGTATCCGAGCTCTTGCGCGTATTTCGCTCCGTGCAGAAGTACCACATCCCTTTTCGACCCGATGTTCTGATAATGTAGAACGTAGCTGATAAATGGAGCAACGCCGGTTCCTGAAGCTACGAGCGCAAGCCTTCGGTTGTCCGGGCTGCCGTCGGATTTCCTCTCTTCAATTGTAAAAGCGCCGGCTGGCTTGCGGCAGTAAATTGTGTCGCCCTCTTTCATCTTGAAAAGCGCGGTGGTGATCTTGCCCAGCACGGGCTCGGTGGTCCACTTTATGTATAATTCAAAGTATCGCTTCTCTTCAGGAGGCGAAGCTATAGAGTATGCGCGGTAAGTCACCCTGTCCTCGCCGGGCAACCTTAGCCCCATGGCTATGAACTGGCCTGCCCTGAAATCCGGGATCGGGGCGCCGTCTTCAGGCTGAAGCCTCAAAATCGCGAGATCAGGTGTCAGATGCCTGCGGTAGGTAATCCTTCCGACGTTCGGCTGCGCCTGACCACCC
>JBOGQL010000064.1:0-4365 GCA_050748985.1 Nitrososphaera sp.
GTGCAGAGCTACCTCGCACAAGTTTGCGTTATAAGAAAAACCTAGGAGAGGAACAGCATCGCGATGTACGTCGCAATCGTGACCCCGAGAAAGATCTTGGTCACGTTCATCGACCTGTCGAGCGCGCTCGAGTAATCTTCGAACTGTTTTTCGCCCATGACCCTGATTCTAGTAGTCGCCTGTGCAAGCTCAAACGTGCAATAGTCCTTGGCTCGGCTAGCGGCTTTAAGTGCAATTTCTTCGAGGGTAGCGGCAATGCTAACCGCGCTCGTCACGCTTCCAAGAGCAAGGTAGCCATCCCTGTTTCTTGCTCCAGATGTCGAATGCGTATCTGAACTGCATAGCTCTAGCAGCGGCACGCCGTTCTTCGATTTTTCTATTACGGCGTCGCGCAAACTGTTTTCCATGTTGTTGGAATCGGCCCAGCCTATCCCGTAACTATGGTCTCCAACCCTTAAGACCAGAACTGCAAGGCCCGCTTCTCCGAGTTCTGACGTGCTGATCCTTTCAGCGGCATCTTCAAGGTTTGCAAATCCTACCTTGAACTCGTGCTGAATCTCGGTCTTCAGCTGCTCCAGGCACTTCCTTGAGGATGAGATAATGTCGGCAAGATCATCATCGTCCAGATGGTGTCCCATCGCGTTATGGCAGTCAACCACTAGGATGTCTGAAAAGCCCAGGCTCTTGCCGTATGATTCCAGATTGTTTCTTACAGTTCTTGGAATATCCTCCATTCCGGCCGGGGCCAGAGACAGCATCAACATTACAGACTTGCCGAACGCGATGCCTGTAGTCGTAGATCTTGCGCCTATTGTTTGAACGGGGACGCTGCACGTGTTGCCCCTTTGAGCGATTGTGAAGTGCGACAGCCCGCCGACATACCTCTCTACTTCAGCCTTTGAAGGAATGTTCAGCGAGTGGTCGGAAACGCTGTGCATTATGAGGGCCTTTCTGGAATATGTCTGGTAGAGGACATATGGTAGGTTGCTTCCGCCGACTGTTCCAAAGGGTCCCGGGTGGACGTCGGGAAGAACTATGGCAGCAGAGCTCAACTCGCTGCTGCCTGATGGGGAGAACCTGAGTATTCTTGTTTCGACGTCATCGTCCCGGGCTCTTGCTTCGGTAAATTCCTCGAGCTTTGTAGTGTCCTTTTCAGTCCACGCCACAAGAAATGCCTGCAGCAGTCCGAACGTGCTTGTTACGGCAGGCCGTCCAGCTCGGTCTGTGACAACTGCCCAGGCTACGCCCAACAGAAAAAGTCCCACCCCAAAGCCAAAGCTTGCGTATGATTTTCCTAGGGCTTCGTACGCAGGTGCCGGAGTTATGAAGAAGAAAAAAACAAGGGGCTGGATGAACGCAACTGGAATTGCTCTTGCAATGCCTGACCCAAAGACTGATGTGAAAATTCCGACGCGAAGTCCTGCCGCAAGCAACATCCCCGCGATAGCATAGTCCAGATCAACACCGGGAGCATCCTTGGGCAGGACGTTACTTGCTGCTATCCCCAGCAGCAGGGTCAGCAACCACAGCATATTAGCAAAGAATGAAACATGCGCGACCTTCGAGAGCTTGTTCACGGGCGTTCCTCGAAGCGCCAAAAAGTCTGCAACGTGAAGCGCTGCGAGCCCGCCGACGCCAATCGGAATGTAGATCGCAACCGCTGCCGATTCGCTCTGGACATAGAAAACATGGTAGAACACGATGATGGCCGCCCCAAATGCGAGCGAACCCGCGAGCGAGGCTCTGAATGATGTAGGGGTCAGCCGAGTGAAGGACCACCGCTTGTGGATATTAGATACGCCGTCATACTGCGCACGTGCAAGCATCTGCGGTCATCCGACGGGGAAAAGAATCCTTATCAGAATCGACGCTCCAATCACTGCGCCTGTTGCTGCCAGGACAATTTCGGGCTTGATCTTTACGCCCCTCGTCTCATCTTCAAAGAACCTCAACAGTCCTGCGCTGGAAGCCGGCAGCGGGGCATTCTTCTTCTTGCTGCTCATTTCAATAGAACCAATGATTTCATGCTTTTAAATACATTCCGCCATTTACGCATTAAGGCTCCTGATTTTCTCCAGGAGCCTCAGGTAAATTTCGAGGAGCTCTGCTTTTTGCTTCTGCAAGGAAATGTCTTTTTCATCGCGCAGGTCTGAGACAAGACCGGATATTTTGTCCTCCAGTATCGGGGCAGCGTAAGCAAGTGTCGATGCTTCGGCTATCGCGGCCCCGGGATTCCGGTCGTCGACCTGCTCCGCAGCGCCGGGTGCATTATGTTGGTGGCCACAATTAATGCAGGTCATCTTGTCTGCAAACTTCACCTGAACTCCACCGCATTTGGGACAGGGGTCGCTGGTAAGAGTTCCTCCTTTGACGAGCATCGATGCCGCGTTACTCACCCTTGCGGTGTCCTCGGAAGACATATGAAATCATCATCCGGGTGCAAATTTCATTCTTGCGTTCTTCAACGTGAGAGACAAGAAGGCTTAATAATAGGAGTTGTGAAAATGTGTTGCTCGATGGCGGTTATCTGCAAGAAATGCGGTCTCCCAGACGACTTGTGTGCCTGTGGAGAACTGGAAAAAGAAGATGCCCGCATCGTTGTCCGCCTTGAAACAAGACGTTTTTCAAAGACAACAACTCTGATCGAAGGGATCAATCCGAAATTATCCGACATGCAGAGGATAGTAAAAGAATTGAAGAGCACCTTCGCATGCGGAGGGACTGCCAAGGACGGCTTTATCATGCTGCAGGGCGATCACAGGGACGATGTCAAGGGATACCTTGTAAAGTTGGGCTTTAACGAAGAGGCTATCGAAGTGCAGTAGCGTGTACTACAGAACTGTGTTTGCTGTTCACCTGTCACAAGGCATTTAAACCGGCCGGGTTAGATTCTGACCGTTGCACAAGAACAATATTACGAGGCGAAATCGAAGGGCTGAACATCGCCTTGGCGAAACCGTGAGGATCGCTTCGATTGTGCAGAAAGGAATGAAAACTGGAAGATCGAGCTACGTAGAGATGCGTTCGCTTGAAAGGTTAACGTACCATAACATCAGAACCAAGGTCGAGACCATCGTTTCAGGTGAAGCGGGACAAGACGGCGATATTGCGGAGACTCTCTCAAAAGTGCTCTCCGCTGTCCACGGGGGTTATGTTGATGTGCTGACACCAAACGGAGTAGTGCGAGAGACCGAACTTGACCGGCTGTTATCCGTAGATTCCGATATTGTCACCTGCATCGCGGCCTTGGATTCAGGCCTAGGCTCTCGCAGCAACAAGACGCAGGTAATTGAAACTTTAAATGAATTGGTAGAAGAAAGAAAAAAAGTGGTCGGGTCGCTCAAAGCCTGAGATGAGTTTTCAGGCCCTTGTACCGGTTCCTTATCGTCACTTCTGTGACGCCCGCCGCTTCAGCAACGTCTTTCTGCGTCTTGTTCTCACCATTCATGACACATGCTACGTAAAGCGCGGCTGCCGCCAGGCCCATCGGGTCCTTGCCCGCTGAAATCTTGCCTTCCTCCGCCTTCTTCAGAATTTCAAGAGCCTTGCGCTTTGTCTTCTCGGAAAGCCCTGCCTTGCTTGCAATCCTCGCCACACATTTCACGGGGTCGACGACCGGCATCTTTAGGTCCAATTCGCGGATAAGAAGCCTGTAGCACCTCGCGACATCTTTCTTCTTGATGTTGCTCGCGTTTGCAATGTCCTTCAATGTCCTTGGTGTCTCTGTATCGCGGCATGCGGCGTACAGCGCTGCTGCAACAAGTGCGGATATAGAGCGTCCGCGCACGAGCCCTTTTTCGAGCGCCTTTCTGTAAACATAAGCGGCTTTCTCAATGACCGCGTCTCCAACAGCCAGCTTGTCTTTCAGCCTATCAAGTTCAGAGAATGCCTGGCGGAAGTTGCGATCCACCGGCTCGTGAACCTGGCTTCTGCTGTCCCATGTCCTCAACCTCTCGATCGTACTCTTCATGGATGCAGATAGAGGCTTGCCTGACGCGTCCTTGTCTACTGGTCCGATTATGGTTGCCAGACCCATGTCGTGCATCGCAAGGGAAGTAGGTATTCCAGCCCTGCTTCTGTCTTCGTGCTCTTCTTTCGAGAAAGCCCTCCATTCAGGTCCTAGCTCTTCGATTCTTTCACTGACTACATATCCACAGTTCCCGCAGAACATTTCGCCACTAGAGTTGTCGGTTACCATCGAACCTTTGCCGCAACGAGGGCAACGGTCGCCAAACATCGAAACATCTTTCACCAATTTCTATTCACCAAAACTTTTTGGCTGGGTTCACAGCCTTATATATATAGTTTATTCTTACATATAAAGATTGTGCCAGATGGTGCTTTAACATCTGCGGCGCATGAGTA
>JBOGQL010000065.1:0-2762 GCA_050748985.1 Nitrososphaera sp.
GGGCGGGCCCGCAGTGCGCTTGCGGCACAGCGACGCAGTGAACTTTTGATTCGTGCAGAACGCACCGTGAGCGCACCACCCACCTCGAACGGAGGCAGTCAGCTGTGATGAACCCTGGAACGTACGAGGGCGACCGAGCGTGCATGTTGCCTCGATGCACAGCAAGACGTCCAACGTTGCAGTTGACCGGCCGGCGGAGGCGGGCGAAGCCTGCTGTAGCGGGTCCGGTCGAACTGCGGGTTGAACTAAGCGCTCCGCGCAGGAACACCCTGCACACGCCTCGCGCCAGAGGGTATATCTCCCGTTGCTGTCCCAACAGCCAACAAGGAGATATACCATGGCGACCACTGCACTGCGTCAACGCATGCTCGAGGACCTGCAACTGCGCGGGCTCTCCGCGCGCACCCAGGAATGTTACACCCGGGCGGTGCGCCAGCTGGCCGAGCATTACCGGAAATCCCCGGACCAGATCAGCGAAGAGGAGCTGCGCAACTATTTTCTGCACCTCAAGCAGGTCAAGAAATACTCCCGCTCAGCCTGCACCATCGCGCTTTGCGGCATCAAGTTCTTCTACGAGCATACCGTGCACCGCGACTGGCCCACCATCGAGCTGGTGCGCCCGCCCAAGGAGAACAAGCTTCCGGTCATCTTGAGCCTGGAGGAGGTGCGCCGCGTGCTGGGCTTGGTGCGCCTGCAACGCCACCGGGTGTGCCTCACCACGATCTACTCCTGCGGATTGCGGCTGCAAGAAGGCATTACGCTGCGCGTGGCCGACATCGACAGCGCGCGCGCCCTGGTGCACGTGCATCTGGGCAAAGGCGGCAAGGACCGCTATGTGCCTTTGCCCGAGCGCACACTCGAGCTGCTGCGCGCGCACTGGCGCACGCATCGTAACCCGCAGTGGCTGTTCCCCGCCCCGGGGCGCGCGGGCAACGGCGAGTCCAGCGCCCAGCGCCCCATGGACTGCGGTGGTGTGCAGGACGCGTTCAGGTTGGCACTCGCCCAGGCCAACATCCACAAACGCGCCTCGGTGCACACGCTGCGCCACGCCTACGCCACGCACCTGCTCGAAACCGGTATCGATTTGCGCCACATCCAGGAGTATCTGGGCCACAACACGCCCAGCACGACTTCGATCTATACCCACCTCACCGATAAAGCCAACAGCCTCGCCGCGCAGTCCATCAACGCGCTGATGCAAGACCTCTGAAGCTCAGGCTTCGGCTGATGGAGCTGGCGGAGATCTTCCGCCGCTACGGGGCGCAGTATCGCGCGCGCTTCGCCGCGCGCATGCTGCCCTCGCACCTGCGTGCCCTGCACGACATCGAGGCCTGCCGCACCGAGCGCCTGGGCGGACAGGTCTACTTCTGTGAGCCCTGTCAGCAGTTGGTCTACGCCTATCATTCGTGCAAGAACCGCCATTGTCCAAAGTGCCAGAACGACACCGCCCAAAGCTGGCTCGCGCAACAGCGCGCGCTGCTGTTGCCGGTGCCTCACTTGCCTCATCACCTTCACCTTGCCCAGCGAGCTGCGCGCGCTGGCCCGCTCGCATCAGAGCACGCTCTACAACCTGCTGTTCCAGGCCTCCGCCCAGGCGCTGCAAACGCTGGCCAAAGACCCGCGCTTCGCCGGCGGTGAGATCGGCCTGATCGGGGTGCTGCACACCTGGCGGCGCGATCTGGGCTTCCACCCGCACGTGCATTTCCTGGTCCCGGGCGGGGCGCTCAGTGCCGACCACAGCACTTGGCTGCCCGCCCGCGAGGACTTCTTGGTGCCCGCCACCGCCCTCTCGCCGATCTTTCGCGCCAAGTTCCGCGATGCGCTCAAGCGCCACCAGACCTTATTCCAGGCCGTGCCCAAGGCCGCCTGGGACAAGAGCTGGGTGGTGCACCTCAAAGCGGTGGGCAGCGGCCAACACGCGCTCGCCTATCTGGCCCGCTATGTGTTTCGCGTCGCGCTGTGCAACTCGCGCCTGGTTAAGCTCGAAAACGATCAGCTCACCTTCAGCTACCGCGAGGCCAACACCCAGCGCACGCGCTTTTGTACCCTGCCGGCACTGTCCTTCATCCAGCGCTTCTTGCAGCACGTGCTGCCCAAGGGCTTCATCAAGGTGCGCTACTACGGCTTGTTCTGCCCCGCCAAGCGCAAGCTCCTGGCCGTGGTGCGCCACTTACTGCGCGCCGCCACCCCCGCGCCCGGGTCAAGCCTGGCCCTTGCGCTGCCACCGCGTTGTCCCACCTGTGGCGCACTGCTCACGCTGCACAAAACTCTGCCGCCTCAGCCCCGCGCACCACCTCCACTGCGCTTTGCGCCTGCCACTACCCTCGATGCCGCGCAACGCCCAGCCACTGCGTGAGGCCATCCTTGTGTCCGGCCACCACAGTGGCCAGCTATTCGAGCGGCATCGACTCAGAAAAACCTGCACCAAACCCCAACAGACCAACCCATGCACTGACGCTGACCACCTCGACCCGCCCTGAGCCCATCCTCGACGGGCCACCGGCCACACCAACGGGCCGCCTTGGCCCGCTGCAGACCACCCCGCAATTTCCAAGTACCCCGCTCCGCCCCCCGCGCTTAGTTCAACCCAGAATTGTGTGCCGGCTTCGCGGCACACGAATTCTTAACTCGTTCGGCGTCTTGTGGCTCACGCTGCGAACTTGACTATGCGTAGGTTCCTTCGCTGCTTCTGGACCCGCCACAGATCGTATTGAAGCTGATGGTTCAGCCAGCTCTCGGCAGAGGTCCCGAAAGCCAGGGAC
>JBOGQL010000066.1:0-13248 GCA_050748985.1 Nitrososphaera sp.
ATCTGAAACATCCGCTCCGGGTTACAACCCTGCAGTGATAATGGTGAAAATCGGTTTGAACAACACGGTCAGATGGATTAATGCAGATACCGTGCCACACGGGATACCAATACCAGATGACTCTTCGGATGCCAACCTTCTAAGTGCCGTCGCGGAAGAAATGAAGACGCACCAGTTTCTAATGCCGGGCGAGTCGTTTCAGTACGAGTTCACAAGACCGGGAGAGTATCATTATCACATGGTACCCCATCCTTGGATGCAAGGCACTGTGATAGTATTGCCGCCGATTCCCTGAGTACGAATGCCTTTGCAAAAATGTCAGAAAAATTGCACTGGTGTCTCATTATAGGCGCCTACCCAACTCTAGAATTATCTATGGATCATACTTTAAATTCTCCTTTGCGCATATCATAACCAAATGTCAAACGTGCGAGTCAACGAGAGTCCGAACCACTTTATGGTCCTGAATGCAATTGCAAGAGGAATCAAGAACGTTGACAAGATAGCCAAGGTTACAAAGCTAAGCAAGACTGAAGTAGAGCGAATCGCAAATGACCTGGTCGCTCAGAGGCTGGTAATCCAGCAAGAGAAGAAGAGCTTTTTGGGAGGCAGAAAGATAGAGTTCAGCATAAGCCACACGGGCATGCAGCTTCTCAGCGCCAAAAAGATGGAACTTGAAAAGCAGGCGCAGCAGATCCAGCAGTGGTATCAGAATGGCAATACCGTGCAACTACAGACCTACATGGACAGCAACAGGATGTGGATACCGATGATGCTGTTCTCCGGCATCATGAACGCGCTGTTCTTCATGTCTATGATGTCCCTTATGGGAATGGCCCTGAGCCCGGCTGAAACTGGGTTCGCAGGCGACGGAGGAGGCGCGGCAGACGGTGGAGCCGGAGCAGACGGAAGCGGCGGCGATTCCGGCGGCGACTTTGGTGGAGACATGGGCGGAGATTTCAGCTTCTAGTCTCCTCTGCCAATTTTTCTAATGCAATTTTCTCTGCGGAATATTTAGCCGCAAGCGTTGCCAAAAATACTGTGGTGGACACTAGCACTATTGTGCCGGCTGGAGCTAGGTTGAAGGCATAGGAAACAGCAATCCCTACCATCACCGAGAATACCGATATCGACACGGAGATCAGCGCAGTTTTCTTGAAGCCTTTGCCAAACAGAAGCGCCGTGACGTTAGGAATGACGATCAGCGCAGATACGAGCAGAATGCCAACCAACCTCATCGACACTACTACCGCAACGCTTGCCAGAAAGACGAAGAGGTAGTTCAGCCTCGTAATCTGCAGTCCGCTGACCTTGGCCTGCTCTTCATCAAAAGTGATGTACATCAGTTGTCTATATAGAACGATTACGATCGCTAGAATCGCGCCGGACATCGCCAGAATTGTGAGCGTGTCGGCGACGCTGACAAGCAGTATGCTTCCAAACAAAAAGCTGAACAGATCAACCGTAGGGACTTCTGACAGGCTGACAAGCAAAATGCCAAAAGCAAGGCCCGAAGACAGCAGGATTGCGACCGTGGCGTCGGCTGGTATCTTCGTCGACTGGCGCAATTTTGTTACGCCCAGCGCCCCTAGAACCGAAAACAGGAGCGCAGTCCAGAGAGGGTACACGTTCGCGACGAGACCAACCGCGATTCCACCAAAAGCGACGTGGGACAGCGCGTCGCCAAAGAGCGAGTTGCGCCTCAACACAAGAAACAGACCTATCACCGAGGCCGTTATCGCCACCGCGGCTCCGGCAATGAGGGCACGCTGCATGAATCCTAATTCGAGGACTTCAAGTACCAGTATGCATCACCCATGATCGTGCAGGTGCATGTGCGCCTGCATACTTGACTCTGAATATGCCTTGAGCAAGTCGGGATTCTCAAAGAACTCGTGGGTTTTGCCGTGGAAAAACACGCTGCGGTTGATGCAAGCCACGCTGCTTGCGAGCCTGTTGACTGCGTCAAGGTCGTGCGATGCCCAGATTATCGTGATTTTTTTCTCCTGATTCAGCTTTCTGAGAAGCGAGTAGAACCTGTTCTGAGTCTCCAGGTCTATTCCCATGGCCGGCTCGTCTAATATCAAGAGCTTTGGGTCGTTAACTATGGCCTTCGCGATGAGCACGCGCTGCTGCTGGCCTCCCGACAGCTCGCCTACCCTCCTGTCCTTTTGCTCGAGCATGCCAACAATTTCAAGCGCGCTAGCTATTCTCTCTTTGGATATCCTACCGGGAGTGATGCCGAACGAAACAACCTCTTGCGCTGTGGCCGGGAAATTGGGCTCGATAGACTTTCTCTGAGGCATGTATCCTATGCTGCGAAAGACTCTGCTATTCTTCTTGATGTCTTCGTCGAAAATTCTGATCGTGCCGCTGTAGCCGCCCAATAGACCGAGCATGCAGCTGAAAAGCGTGGTCTTGCCGGCGCCGTTTGGGCCAATCATGCCGAGAATGTCGCCCTCGCTTATCGAGAACGAGATACTGTCAAGAACGAGATTCCCGGAATAGGCGTACGAAAGCCGGTCGATCTCCACTACCCGCAATCCAAGCCCTCCTTGAGATTCGAGAGATTTTCCTCCATTTTATCGACGTAGCTTACGCCGGCCTCCTGCTCTTCTTGGTCAATGCCTTCTATGGGGCTGAGGACAAGCACCTTGCCGCCGTGCACCTCGGCGGCAATAGTTTCTGCCAGCCGGCTGTCGATTAGGTCTTCGGCGTAGATCACACGAATGTCAAGCTCATTTGCAAGGGCGACTACCTGCTCGATCCTTTGCGGCAGTATTTCACCCTCCGGCGAGACTCCATGAACACTGTGCTGGGTCAGACCATACCTTTCCGCAAAGTGCGCAAATGCGTCGTGGAACGCTATGAAATCTGACTTTTGACAATCAGCAAGCTCAGCTCTTATCAAGGTGTCAAGCGAGTCAAGCTCGGAAACGAATCGATCGGCATTTTCATTGTAATAGCCGGCATTTTCAGGATCTGCAGCGATCAAGCCATCGCGGATCCTTTCCACCTGGTGCTTTGCCAGAACCGGATCGAGCCAGATGTGCGGATTGAGTACACCTTCATGCTCCAGCTCTATACCTTCGCTTGTGTCTACGAGCTTCTGCGCATCAATCTCCTCGGCCCATGATTCGAACCCGGCGCCATTAATCACGACCAGATCGGCCGAGCGCGCCTTGAATATGTCACTAGGCGTTGGCTCCCAGTCATGGGGCTCAATTCCTGCGGGCACAAGGCTTGATATTTGCGCCCTGCCGCCGGCCACATGCGAAGCAAATTCGTAGAGCGGGTAGAATGACGCGACTACTAAAAGCCTGTCACTGCCGGTGTTGGCGTTGTCCCGGATCTGCGGTCCCATGCCTGTATAGACAGTCGCGACCATGGCAAGGGGTATGACAACCGCAATGGCCGCCAGAGCAATTCTGGTTTGGTTCACCACCCCTTAGTCGTGTTATTAACGTTATATACTTTTATTAATAACAAATATGGGATTGCTTATAAGGATGTTAATAATATTCTGCAGTGTTGACGATAGTAAGCGTCTCGCTCAACGACGACATACTGTCAGAAATAGACAAGCTGCAAAAGGCCCTTGGCTTTTCCGGCAGGTCAGAGATAGTAAGGGCAGGGATCAGGAACCTCCTGGCGGAAGAAAAGGACAGGCAGAACCTTTCAGGCAGCCTGTTTGCAGTGCTCTTGGCAATCCACGACGAAAGGTCGGATGAGCAGGTGACCACAATGCAGCATGATTACGACAAGCTGATAAGCACTCACATCCACAACAAGATCGATGGCGACAGGTGCCTTGAAATATTCCTGGTAAAGGGCGAAGCAGAAGACATAAGGGAAATGACCAAGAAATTTAGATCGAACAAGAAAATGGATCATGTCAAGCTGATTGCAATGTAAAATGATCACATTTTTTACAAGCCCGATCGGCCTTGGACACGCGACGCGTGACATCGCCATTGCGGAGAAGCTGAATGCCGACATTTTGTTCATCAGCGGCGAAGGCGCCGCCAACCTGCTGACGAGAAAAGGTTTTAACTCGCTTGACGTTTACCGACCGGAAAAATTCACGGTTAAATCTGGACAGCTGAAGCATTCATTCAGGTGGCTTATGGACTATTACTCATTCTACAAAAAGTGCAAAGAGATTGCCAGAGGTATTATGGACAAACACAGCGGCCTGATAGTGAGCGATGAGGATTTCGCGTCAATCGCAGTCGGCGAAGAAATGAACCGTAAGCGGGTCCTCATCACTGATCTCACCGAGACCCATTTCACAGCCGGCGCCGCGGCTATCGTAGAGAAATTGATGAACAGGAGGATGCAGAAAATGATGGACCGCTGCGATTTTGTCATTATCCCGGACGTCGGCGAAGATAGCGGCAATGTCGCACATGTCGGTCCAATAGTAAGGCAGGTCAGCGCGGACAGGGAAACGTTGCGCGAACGCTTTGGGTTTGCAAGAAATACGGTTATTGTAAGCGTCGGTGGAACTGATGCAGGCAGATTCCTAATTGAGAAAGCCATTGAGGCGCACTCAAGGCTGAAAGGCAGGACAGACTCGGAACTCGTTATCGTTTCTGGTCCCTTGCTAGCGCTGCCGGATTCGCCGGCTTATCGCAACCTTGGCTTTGTCGAAAACCTTCATGAGCTGATTTACGCGGCTGATCTTGTGATTTCCCTTGCCGGCAGGTCGACAATGGATGAGTCGATAGCATATGGCACTCCTGGAATTTTCATTCCTATAAAGAGCCACTTTGAGCAGGAACATGGAGCCGCTCGCCTGGGCTTCAAGCATGAAGACATTTTCCGGCTCGAAACTCTCATTGAAGAAAAGCTGGGCCGTAGAAATAATACTGTGGAATCACGCGGGGCGGAAAGCACCGCTAAGATCATTTCTAGCCTGAGTAATTGATTTAGCAGACGCTGCGCTATTTTGCATGTGGCTTTGCGCACCTATGTCATCATAGGGGTCGGTTTGGTAGCGGCAATTGTAATCGCTACACTCGCGTTCGCGTCCGTCGCCACTTTTGAGCCTCCACCACGGCCTCAATTCCCATACTGGACTGAGGGCAAGCCAATGCCTACGCCAAGGACTGAGGTTGCTGGAGCAGCTATCGACATGAAGGTCTACATAGTAGGTGGCTTCGACAGCGCCGGCAGAGCAGTTCCAACAGTAGAAGCGTACGATTCCATTAGCGACAGCTGGAGCAGTGCTGCTTCGCTGCCGCTGCCCTTGCATCATGCTGGAGCTGCATCTTATGGGGGCAAGCTGTACGTTGTCGGAGGGTATTTTGCGGATCGCACGCCAAGCGACAAGTTGATCGTTTACGACCCAGCGACGAACAAATGGGAAGAGCTTTCGCCGATGCCAACGGCAAGAGGGGCCCTTACTACCAACTTTGTCAACGGTACACTGTATGCAGTTGGCGGCGTAAATGGCGCCTTTGGTGCGCTGGAGGTTCCGACCGCAATAAACGAAGCATACGACCCATCGACGGATACATGGACAACAAAAGAACCGATGCCAACACCAAGGCAGCACCTTGCATCGGCGTCCTTTGATGGAAAACTTTTCGTTATTGGAGGAAGGATCGACAGCCTGACGTCCAATCTGGACGCCAACGAAGCGTACGATCCGGCACTGGACAGGTGGACAAAGCTTCAGCTCATGCCATCGAAGAGAGGAGGCCTTGCGGCCGCGGTTTCATTTACCGATGGATGGATCTATGTGTTTGGGGGCGAAGCACCAAGTGGCACGTTCAGAATCACTGAGCGGTACAGCCCGCACGGCGACGTGTGGGAATCGGCGCCTGACATGCCGAATCGTCGCCACGGTCTTGCGGCGGTGGATATCGGCAGCGAGATCTATGTTATTGGAGGAGGACCTGAGCCGGGCTTGACAGTCGGCGATTTCAACCAGATACTCCACACTCCTTTCTCGGCCGGATGATGAAATTACTACGATTGACCCATCTTTAATATAGGGAGCTGCGGACATCTAGCCTCGAGAGATATTACGCGGATGACTTCTGTTACTGTTGCCAAGTTTGGCGGCAGCGCCTTGGGCATAGAGGGCGCCATGATCCCAAAAATTATCGACAGGATCAAGCAGCTTCAGGAGCAATCAAAGGTTGTTACTGTTTTTTCCGCTCCGCTAATCGTCTATGAAGGCAAGGCTAGCTCGATGACTGACGTGGCTATCAGGGTGGGCCGGAGCTACGCAGCGTCCAACCCGGTTGAAATCGAAGTACTTCGCGAGGTGTACGAAATAATAGCAAGCAAGTATGTAACGGAAAGCCGCTACAGGGAAGAATTTCTTGAGAGCCTCGACAGGTTTTACAGGCAGGTTATAATCGCATTAAAGCAGGCGGCTGAGAACAGGCGCTTTGTTGATGTGATAAGGTCAAGGACTCTTGCGTACAGCGGAGAGATCACGATGTCGTACCTGATGGATTACGTGATGCGGAACTCGGGATTACAGTCATCGCATGTTTCAATTGAAAAGTGGCCGATAATAACCGACGACAACTTTGAAGCCGCCAACTTTTTGATGCAGGAATCAAGGGACAGCAGCGACCATCTGGTGGAGCTGGCCAATGAAAACGACGTAGTTTCCATGGGCGGCTTTATCGGGAGGACCGTCGATGGATTGGAAACGACGTACGAGCGTGGGGGTTCCGACAGGACGGCTGCTGACGTCGCAATATTGCTGAAGGATCATTTCGACAACGTAAAGATCGACTTTGAAAAGGACAGCGCGGTCCTGAGCGCGGACCCAAGGATTGTAAACGAAGAGCTCGAGTTCATAGAATATCTCTCCTATAATGAGGCAAAGCTGGCAGGCATGTTCGGGATGAAGATCCTCGATCCAATCGCCATCAAGGAGATTGATGACAACGAGCTTGACATCCCAATAGTTATCACGGACATGGCAAAGCCAGACGGCGGCATCACTCTCATTCAGAGGAAGCTGCCTGAAGGAGCTAGCAAGAATAACCCGATCAAGATCGTAACAGGGAAAAAGAACTGCGCAGTTGTGAGGATGGAGAGCACCTCAGCGTCTCATCTTGTGGCATCGCTCGAGCGGGACAAGCAGTACCACGATTTCGTAAAGTTATCGCCTTACATGATAGACGACACGGAGATGACAAGGCTGCTGTTCCTTGACGCCGACTATGTCAGGCGGCAGGAGAGGCACATACACGCGTACCACCCAAAGGCCGAGATAGTTTACGGGCGCGGAGTGGTCACGCTTATCGGAGACGAAATGTGGCGCGTGCCCAAGATTGCATCGACTGCGAGCAGCACTGTAAGCGAGCACGACATCAACATCCTGAACCTTGACGCCCAGGAGGAGACGTCCAGAATCCTCATCATAGTCGAGGACAGGGGCACCAGCGTCGCGGACGCTGTAAAGGCAATACATTCAACCAGAAACAAAATTCGTGGGATGAAATGACTGAAGGCAAGATCTGGCTGAACGGCTCGCTAGTGGACTGGGACGACGCAAAGATCCACGTATTGACCCATGGGCTGCACTATGCCACCGGGGTGTTTGAAGGGATCCGCCTTTACAAGACTGTGAGCGGCAGCGCGATATTCCGGCTAGGCGATCATATGCAGCGGCTTCTCGATAGCGGCAAGTGCTATTTCATGGATCTCGGATTTTCAAAGCAGCAGCTGGAAGAGGCTGCGATAGAGACGGTAAAGGCAAACAGAATGGAGGAGTGCTACATCCGACCAATCGCGTACTACGGCTACGGCAAGATGGGGGTCAACCCGATGCCGAACAAGGTCTCTGTTGCGATTGCGGCGTGGAAGTGGGACGAATACCTCAAGGGACAGAGTGGTGACAGGGGAGCCCGGCTGATGGTGTCGTCCTGGGTACGCATAGACAGCAAGGCACTGCCGATGCATGCAAAGGCCACCGCCAACTATGCCAATTCGGCGCTTGCGCGAGTGGAGGCGATAAAGGCAGGCTTTGACGAAGCCGTGATGCTCAACAGCGCCGGCATGGTTGTGGAGGCGAGCGCAGAAAATATTTTCATTGTCAACGACAGCACTCTTGCAACGCCGACTACGACATCGGGCGCTCTGAGCGGAATAACCAGGGACAGCATACTCGCAATAGCCAGGGAAAACGACATCACGTGCGAAGTGCGCGACATCTCACGCGACGAGCTGTATCTAGCAGACGAAGTATTCCTCACCGGCACTGCCGCGGAGGTCAAGCCCGTCGGAGAAATTGACAACAGGCAGATAGGCGACGGCGGAAAGGTTGGCAAGATGACAAAAGAGCTGAAGTCCATGTTTGACACCGTGGTTCACGGCAAGGACAGGAAATTCAGCAAGATGTGGTTGACGCCCATCAACTGAGCTAGGTCGCGGATAATTGCAAAATGGATGCCAAGGTGGACAGGCAGAGCGCCGGCGAGGTACCATCCGGCACTATTAGCAGTCAACTTTTTCGCATAATACATCGCGGCAAGCCCCGAAGAAAAAATTGCCGCGTGGATTGCGCCATTGAGCAGTATAGGCTCGTAATAGAACGCAAGGTAGAGCGCGCTCACAGCTCCCGCGGCAATCCCCGCAAGCACGAACCAAAGCATCATGATACTATTTTGCCGCCGAGCTTTGTAATCTCTTCGCGGAGCACCTTTGCTATCGCGTCTAGTTTTTCCCTTACCTTTTTTTCGTCGCTTCCGCGCGATATCAGTTGTATCCTTATCTGGGGCGTGTTGTTTGCTGCATAACCTTGCGGATGTGTCTTGAGGTAGATGTCATCCTTCGAACATGACTCGACTATGCTGATAAGAGCTGGGGCTATCATAGCTTCTGTTATGCCGCGGACATCGTAGTTGATCTCGCGTGCGATGAAACTGCCTACGTTATCTCTAATCGCAGGAAGGACATGCTCATTGAATATCGCCTGCATTTCCGCCGGGACGCCCTGCAGGCAAAAGATCTTGGTGCTGCCGGATTTCTCCATGACCGCGGGCGCACTTCCAACGGGGTTCTGGATCGGGATCGACCCTTCGGGAATCGTCGCCATTTTCAATCGCACCTCGTTCAGTTCGTACCGCATGGCGCGATGCGCATAGCTCTTCTTCAGCATCTCTACGGCCCGCTCGTCAATCTTCACCTTCTTGCCAAGCGCGATCGCAACACCTTCGAGCGTCATGTCGTCGTACGTCGCGCCCAGCCCTCCTGTCGTGATCAACAGATCGGGCTGTCTCGCAAGCGATTCCCTGACAGCAGCGGAAATCTCCGCACGGTCGTCTCTCACTTCAGTGACACGCCTGACAATCCCTCCCGCTCGCGCAATTTCGCCCGAGAGCCAGTGCGCGTTTGTATTGAGCGTGATCCCCGACAGCAGTTCGTCGCCGACGCACAGGATCTCTACAATCATGCCTTGAAAATCCTGCTCAGCATGATAAGCTCGGGACCGCTGGTCAGGCTGCCGACGACCACCGCCTTTGTGTTTGCAACGATCCCAGAAGACAGAAAAGGCACGCCGCCGTTTACGGTCACCGGCTCTGCAGGCACCTGCAGTACTTCAGAAACTGTTTCGACTTCTTCCTCCGTTGCCTTTGGGTGCACGCCCGCGCCGCCATTGGTTGCAACGATCATCGAGCCTGCCTGCACGTAGCTGCCGACAGTCATGGCGTGGACGGGCACGCCGAGAACATCCCGAATCAGGTGATCGATCTCTCCATTGAGAACCGGAGATACTATCGCGCCATTGTCGTTTACCGCGACCAAATTGCCGATGGCGGTGAACCTGCTCTCTATCCGCTCGACATTGAGCTTGCTCGATTGCCTGAGCGCCTGAACTTCTTCGTCTGATGTGATTGAAGGCAAGAGTATCCCGTTGTTGTTCATTACACTCATGGGCCCTAGAAGGCGCGTCCCTGCGACGGAAGTACGCATTTCGCCTACCTGAAGGTACTCGGCTAGCTTTTCCGATTTCGTTTGTGCAAAGCCATGCGGCACAAGTATGATGCTGTCATTGGCTTTTACGAAAATGCCGAAGTTGGGAGTCTTGTATGCTGTGTATCTGTATATTGCCATCCCGGGATTTGTACAACAGTGTGAAACATTGGATATGAAAGCATTGCGGGCTCTATTGCTCCTGACGTGTAGAGAGGCGAAATAGTTATAGGAAAAAGCACTTGCTATCTGGTGAGCTTCATCAGAAAGGGAAATGCGGGATATACTCGACAGGCCTGCTATTTCGTACGTGAGCAGGCGGTTTGTTCTTGTGGACGAGAGTAAAGACGTAGCCAGCGCTGTCAAACAAATGCAGGAGCAAAAGGCCGAGTCCATCATTGTGACGAAGCGTAACATCGCAGTAGGGATCGTCACAGACAGCGACATAATCGACAAGGTGGTCATGAAGGGAGAGGATTCGGACGAGATTGCTGTTAACCAGGTGATGTCGTCCCCCGTTATTACTCTGAATTCCAGGGCCACCGTAAAACAGGCCCTTCAGCAAATGCGCATCCACCGAGTCAAGCGCATCGCGATAACAGACAACACTGGCATCATCGGCATAGTGACACAGCCGTCGCTGGCCGGTGTCATCAGGATGTCCGTGCTTGAAAGAACGATAAAGCGTGTCAAAACGACAATCACAGATCAGTACAAGCCCGTGCTCGGAAACCTGGGGGTGCTGCTACAGTTTTCCGGTGTGCTGCTCGTAGTTCCTGCCCTGGTTGGCACAGCGCTTGGAGAAGCGGAGAGCATAGTCGGCGTCTACCTTGAAGTCGTGGGACTGTCCTTTGCAGGTTTTTTCTTGATGTCCTACGGAGAGCGCGGCCAGATGAACCTCAAGCAGGCGTCAATCTTTATTGTGACTAGCTTCGTGGTAATGTCTCTGCTTGGCGCGCTGCCGTATATCTACCTGAATCCCTTCCAGCCTGGGATCGACCTAAATTCACTGTTCGTGAACAGCCTCTTTGAAAGTGCGTCAGGTTTTACGACCACCGGCCTGTCGGTAATTACTCAGCCAGAGCTTCTTCCCGAGAGCTTCACCTTCTACCGTGCCTACACCCTCTGGGTTGGAGGATTGAGCTTTGTGTACCTGGTCATGTTACTCTTCTTTCCACAGGCAAGGCTGAGCGCTATGAGGAGCGTGCTCGGAGGGGGAATGCTGAGTTTCAAGGAATTCATCGTCACGCTGGTCGTCATCTTCTCCATGTATACTGTTGTGCTGGTTGTGCTGACCATGCTATCAGGCGAAACAGACAGCCTAAATGCGATATCGCTGATCCTTAGCACGATCGTTAGTGGCGGCTTCGTTCCCACCTCTACGATCATATCGCCCAGCAACCTCGAGGTCCTCATAGTAACAAGTGGGGGAATGATTCTTTCAGCGCTACCTTTCGCCTTCCATTACTACATTTTTTACAAGAAAGGGATGATCACCAAAAAAACGATAGGACCCGAAGTCGCTGCATACTTTGCTCTGATCGCTGTCGCTATACCGATCTTTTTCATTCTGGCATCCGGCTTGCCGGAGATGAATCTCGGCACTGCAGCCTTCCACACAATAAGTGCCTCTACCACCACCGGTTTCCAGTACCTGAACTTGCAGGTTCTCCCACCTGCAGCCAAAGGGTTCTTGATAATCATCATGCTTGTGGGCGGAGCTGCATTTTCTACAGCTGGTGGGATAAAGGTGGGAAGATTCGTCATACTCTACCAGGAATTTTCAAGGAGGATAGGAAGAAAGTCAATGAAGGAATCTTCATCCTATTCGCCTTCCCAGCCGGCCTATACATCGATTTCCTCGACAGCCAACCCACAGGGATTATCTGACAATGGGAATTTCATCGAACAGCTACGCGAATACCGCCGCCGCGATTTCAGTGAGACATTGCAAAAGAGCGGCGAAGCCTTGAAAATACTCAGGGAGGTGTTTGCGATCAAGCTTGTAAGGGAAATCCTTTTGGTGATCGGGCTCTACATCTCAGTTTCCATTCTTACGGGCATGGCGCTGAGCAACAGTACGGGCATTAGCTTTGAAGACAGCATGTTTGAATCAGTTTCCGCGCTTACCAACACTGGCCTGAGCGTCGGGATCACGTCGCTTGCGCTGGATTCCTTTTCAAAGCTGATGCTGACGGCAGTCATGATCGTAGGCAGGTTTGAAATCATAGTCATACTCTACATATTTTTCAAGACGCTGAGAAAATAGGTAGGGATTCAGTGGCACAGCATCTTTATTACATTCCTAGCCTCTATGCAAGAGGGACAGGTAGATGTCGGTATTGACTACTAACCCCTTCTACGACAGAGACATCGTTTCCATCAAGGACTTCACCAAAGGCGATCTGGAGTTCATCTTTGACGCTACCGACAGAGTGAGCCAGCTCAAGCCAAGCGAGAGAGGGGAGCTCGGCAAGGGCAGGACGCTTGGCTACATTTTCTACGAGCCAAGCACCAGAACAAGGATGAGCTTTGAAGCCGCGATGGCGTCGCTTGGTGGCAGCTCGATCGGCATCTCTGACCTAAAGTCGTCGTCGGTCGAAAAAGGAGAGAGCCTTGCTGACACGATAAGGATTATCGACCTTTATTCGGACGTCATTGTGCTTCGCCACCCCTTCGATGGCTCGAGCAGGTTTGCAGCCGAGCTATCGCAGAACCCGATAATAAACGCAGGGAGCGGGAGCGAGGAACACCCGACGCAGGCTCTGCTCGACCTGTACACTATTCTCAAAGAGAAGAGAAAGATAGACGGCCTGTCCATCGCGATCGTCGGCGACCTGAAATACGGAAGGACTGTGTATTCGCTGCTCTATGCGCTGACCAACTATGATGTCGACGTGCACCTTGTGTCGCCCCCCAGCCTTCAGATAAGAAAGGAATCGATATACGAAGTTGAGGGAAAGCTCAGCATAAAGGAGCACAGCGAGCTTGAAGACGGAGTGCTGTCGGATGTCGACGTGCTCTATGTCACCAGAATTCAGCGCGAGCGGTTTCCTGATCTGCAGGAGTACGAAAAGGTCCGCGGGACATACACTATCGACGAAAAGACCTTGGCCAAGGCAAAGCCGGATGTTGCAGTGATGCATCCGCTGCCTAGGGTTGACGAAATCTCGCAGATAGTGGATCACACAAAGAACGCGATATACTTCAAGCAGGCGGCATATGGAAAGGAGTTGAGGGCTGCTCTCTTGGCTCTCATGCTGAACGAGAATATTCCCAGCTGATTCGTTCTGCATAGCG
>JBOGQL010000067.1:0-2415 GCA_050748985.1 Nitrososphaera sp.
CAGGCCATTGCGACCGGCGGGGTGCCCGCCGGCGCGAACAGTCCGTACCACCCCTCGATCTCGTAGCCCGGCAGCCCCGATTCGGCGACCGTCGGCACGTCGGGCAGCCGATCCAGCCGCCGGGCACTGGTGACCGCGAGCGGCCTGAAGTGCTCGCTCGGGAAATAGGTCAGCGTCAGCGGCAACGCCGAGAACATGAGCGAGACCTGGCGCGTCGCGAGCCCGTTCAGGGCGCTGACTCCGCTGTTGTAGGAAACGTGTACCAGATTGACTCCCGCCATGCGGCGGAACAGTTCGCCCGCCAGGTGGCCGGTGCTGCCGTCCCCGGAAGACGCGAAGTTGACCTCCCCCGGCCGCACCTTGAGCCAGGCGGCCAGCCCGCGCACGTCCTCCATCGGCAGTTCGGCGCGAACCATCAATACGAACGGCATCGTGACGAGCGGCGTGACCACGATGAAATCGCGCACCGGATCGTACGCCACCCCGTGGAAGTAATGCGGGTTGATGATCATGGTCGCGTTGCTCGCGAGCAGCAGTGTGTGGCCGTCCGCTGTCGCACGGGAGACTGACATCGCGCCCCGCGTCGTCGCGCCGCCGGGCTGGCGCACAAGCGCGACCGGGTGCGGCGTATCTGCACCGATCGCCTGCTGGACGATGCGCGCCAGGGTGTCGGTAATGGCCGGCGGCGCATGGGGCGCCATCAACCGGTAGCTGCGGGACATGCGGGAGGTCCCCCGGATGTCGGTGGGCCCGCTGATCGGGTAGGGAACGACGATCGTGACCGGCCTGGCCGGGAACGGCTGCGCTGTCGCCACACCGCAGCACACGATCAGCGCTGCGATGCCGGACAGCGAGTACAGGATTGAATAGAAGCCGGTCACGGGCCACCCGTCACGGTGCTGCGGCCAGCCGCGAGGCCGGCGCCGCCCTTCCCTCCTCACTCCTCATCGGTGATCGGCGTGGCTTTTGCGCTCGCTTGTTCGACCATCCGGTCGATTTCCCGTTCAACCAATTTCTTGGTCTCCTCGTCCTCCGGATAGCACAGCAGCCAGAGGTCCGCGAACTCGCCGGATACGTGCTTTCTGCGGCCGAGCACGAGCCGTCGGGGCGAGCTCTCGACGCCAGGCTTCAGCATGAACTCGTTGCCCTGCTCCCAGTAGATCGAGAGCGTATCCACCTTGAGGCTCGAGCGCAGCAGGCGCACCACGAACTCGAAACGGATCGCGTGCATCCCCGTCGAGCGCAGCTGGACGACGCGGTGAGACGGCAGCGGCTCCGCGGCTTTTAACGCCTTGATTTCGTCCTGTCGCGACGCCATGCTGTCCGCCCGATTCAGCACTCAGGCGAGGATTCCGGCTCCGTACCCTCGTTCTTCCAGCGCATCCACATGCGCAGCCGGCGGAAATCGCGCGCGTCCACGCTGTCAGGCAGGATGATGGCGCGCCGCGTGCGGCCCTTTCCGCGCGGCTTGAGCGCGACGATGGTGAGGGCGGGCGAGACGTAGCTCGAATCCGACAGCTCGCTCTCCACCCAGTTGCCGTCCCGGGTGCGGAACGAGATGCCGCCGCCGCTCTTCAGTTCCAGCCCGACGATCGCGTTCGACGCGTGCAGGGCGGCGTCGCGCGCCAGGAAATAGACGAGGCTGAAGGCGATCGCCAGCGTCGCGGCGCCCTTGGCGAGCGCCGGAACGGGAACGACCCACAGCAGTCCCGCGGCAGCCAGGTGCGCCACGCAAAGCGCGACCGCGAGCCGCACCGAAGGCGAAATGGAGACGTTCTGGACGAGCATGGCGCCGCGCTCGCCTCAGCGCCTTGGCCTGCGGACGGGCGGTGTTTCCAGGGCGCGAGCAAACAGGCGGTACGCCACCCGCGGAAGCGCTATCGGCATCCTTTCGAGGCCCATTGGAAGCGGTTTGCCCACCACCATGCCGTTACGGCCGTCTGCTGCCAGTACGGCAACGATTGATACCATTCGCGGTCGGCGTTGCATTGCGCGCACGGGTCGCGCTCCGTCGCAAACGCCAGCGTCCCGTGGCGACTGTACAAGTGCACGCCAAACGCATAGGAAGCGCACGCGAACGCTATGGCCATCACCACGATGACGCCGATGATCAACACCAACAACATGATAAGTTGCATGCGCGAAACCCCCTCAGCCGCTCACTTTACCGCTTGCGGCAGGCGTGCGGCTGTGAAGAAATGCACCGCCAGCGCCGCGTGGCATACCGCGCCTGTCTCTGTTCCCCGACAGTGCCTCGCCGGACTAACGTGCCGGAGGTTTAGCCGCGGCACGCTCGACCCAGGCCGCCATTTCGTCGAGCAAAACGGTGGTCGCCTGGTTGAACGCGCCCACGGCGGCCCGCGCATTCTCGTCCGCGACCGGGGCGCCTTGAACAAACCTGCGCCGTGCAATGAG
>JBOGQL010000068.1:0-2891 GCA_050748985.1 Nitrososphaera sp.
ATGCCGGTCGCCATTATGCCCTTGAACAGTTCTTCTATGGCTTCCCTGTTTGGTTGCATGTTCTTTGTCGTCCTGGGGTTGAGGCCGTAAACAAAGATGTCGTCGCTGTGCACCCAGGCGTTCTTTAGGCCGCCGTACTTCATGTTGACCTCTATTTCCCTCTGCACTTTTTCCACTGGATAATATCTAAGAGGCCTCAGCGTCACGTCGCAGAACTTGCAGCCCCGCCCGCAGCCGCGCATGACCTCAACCATGCCGTGCATGCTGGGGGCGACGATTTCGGGGATCTCGTCCACCGAGGGCTCGTTCCAGTAGTGGATGAACCTGCCATGGTGCGTCCTGCCGTTCCTGTCAAACTCTTTTATCTCGACCTTGAACTGGCTCTTCTTGAACGGGTTCGCGGTTTCAAACTCGCCTGCAATGAGCGCGTCAAAAAACGGGCCGGCCGCGCCGTCGAGCTCGGGCCCGATGCCCCCCAGCTCGCCCTCGACGATGCCATAGAGGCCGTATTCTTCAATCTTGGCAGGGTCATAGTTGTACTGCCACGTGCCGGAGGCGCCGGCCAGCACCTTTGCCTTGCTCCCGTTTCTCGCCTTGGCTGCATTGATCCTGAGGTGAAGGTCACGGCAGTAGAATTCGTCGTAGGACATGTTCTTGCGGCCGTAGGTAAACGTCATTGTTACAGGCCCCATGCCAAGCGGGTCCATTTCGTGCGTGCCGACGACCTCTGTCTCCGGGCCGATGAATTTCTCGACGTGGTCCGGATGAGCGACGACGACATCTTCGCGGCCGTAGCCGTCGCGCAGCAGCGCCGACTCGACCTTTCGCAGGCCATACGGCGCATAGCTTGCGTGGCCGTTTTTGTGCTCTATCGGGTTGCAGATAAAGTCAAAAAGAACCCTAGGCGTGACCTGGTTGCGCAATGCAAAATACAAAAACGAGCTATGGTCTCGGTTAAAGTCAAGCGCGGGCGCGCAGCCGAAAAACGAAGCTAGAGATATACCCCTGTAGGGGGACATTAATGTTCGATCCGCGGTAAGAACAACCTTAGGATACCTAGCCAACGCTTTGAATCCCTGTTCAGATGGGAAAGCATGCAGGATGATTAAAAGGTTTCCAATATCCTGTCCGAGTTTATGTTAGGATTTCAACGTTTTCTCTAGAATTATCTGCCACAGAACCGAGTTTTCCTGTGGCGTGAGGCATCGCACTCGCAGGATAGAGATGTGATGTCTGCGGTTAGGGTAAGTGGTCTCCTGTTTCGGTAACATTACAGACCAGTTTCTGATTCTGACAATCCGAAACCATGAAAATTGTGCACTCCTCGTCTGTAATACTCGCAACACGCACGCCATAATTAGCTGCCCGGATGTCGATAATCTGTTGGCGGACAAGGAGGAGCTCCATGCTGAAATGGTGACAAAAAGGGGGATTTTTGGTTCCCGAAGGGAGGAGATCATTGAGAGCCTCTACAACCAGGTAAGGGAGCTTGAGGCCAGATACAGGAAGTTGTACGAGGGCTCGCCCGAGATGCACCGCACAATAGACATCGACGGGTTCGTCGTTGATTGCAACCACTCGTACGTCGAGAATCTTGGCTATGCGAACAAGGGAGAGGTTGTCGGCCATTCACTGTTTGAACATACGGCAGAAGAAGGGATGGAAGCGATGAGGAACTCGTTCAAGGAGTGGCAGCTCACAGGCAAGGTTCACAATAAAGAAGTATTCCTCAAGAGGAAGGATAGCAGCACTTTTCCTGCCCTGATAAACGCATCGAGCCTGTATGACGACGGAGGCCACCTTGTAGGAAGCAACACCGTGATCACCGACATGACCGAGATTTACAAGGCAAGAGATCAGCTGCAGGTGGCCAACCAGGAGTTGAAGAAGGCGCAGGAAATCAGGGAGGACTTCATAAGGATAGCCGCCCACGAGCTCCGCACTCCGATCCAGCCTATACTATTGGCCGCGGACATGGCGAAGCGCAATCCGACGCAGCAGACGCTGGCTCTGGACATCATCGTCAAGGAAGCAAAAAGATTGAAGGAGCTGGCAAATGACTTGCTTGACACTGCCAGGATAGAGAGCGGAAGCCTGACGTACGAAAAGAGAAGAATCAGAGCCAGTGAAATCGTCGCCGAAATCGTTGACGATGCGCGGCTCTGCGTCAGCAATACCCCCGGCAGCAACGGCCAGGCTGCAAGTCCCGTCAGCATAGTGGCCGACACTAATGGTGATGGCGTGGCACTGTACGTCGACAGGGTCAGGATAATCCAGGCACTTTCAAATCTCGTAAACAATTCGATCAAATTCACGTCGGAAGGTCAGATAGCCATAAAGACATGCGTTCTGCCCGACAAGAAATTCGAAATAAAGGTAACCGACACGGGCCCTGGCATCTCAGCTGAATTGCTTCCAAGGCTATTTGAAAAATTTGTAACAAAAGATCTCGTGAAGACGTCTAGCAAGCAGCATGGCTCAGGTCTGGGACTCTTCATTAGCAAGTCGATAATACAGGCGCATGGCGGGGATATTACTGCCTACAACAACCCTTACCCACCGGGAGCGACGTTCGTAGTAAGATTGCCAATCACTGCGGATTAGGTATCTCTATTTTCGCACAATCGAAGAATGATCTAATCTTGCGTGCTCGGTGGCGATCGGAGTCAGGGTTTTCTTTCCAATTCAGTGCCACAGGAATTGCAGTAAACAACGTGCTTGTAATCATCGGGAACGGTGACCGAAAGCCTGCCACACTTTGGACATTTTAGGATTTGATCGCCAGCCATTCAGGAATCGGTCTGACGAGGTTGGCACTGATGTACTATATCACGATGCTGTAAGCTGCTACTAGAATCTTGGAACGTGTAACCGAATATTACATCAAGGAC
>JBOGQL010000069.1:0-3519 GCA_050748985.1 Nitrososphaera sp.
CTGAATTCCCTGGAAGCTTTTGCAGCACCTCCCTGCAGTTCCCGAGAAAAATCTGGTCTGCAAGTAGCTGGCGGGCAAGCATGATGTCCACGCATGCTCGTTAATTTCGTCAATATCCGAGATACTCTAAAGTAATGAACCAGTCGATTAACAAAATTTATTTGGTTCTACTTTTCGACGATGTATTCGTCCACTTCCATTCCAAAGTGTCGCCCGGTAGCCGGCTTGGCGTAACCCAATATCTCATCGCCGACCTTTATGTCAGTCACAGAAACGAGCTTGCCATCGGGCGCAATCAATCTGATCGTTTCCGCGTTCTGTAGAATTACCGTCCCGGTCTGTCCCTCGATTTCCGCCTTGAGCAGCCTCAAAGGGCGGGTTTCAATCTTGGACCTTCCAACCACGGCGCGTCTTGCAAGACCATTCTTGCCCACGATCCAGACCTCGCTACCGGACTCGATCTCTGACAGGTACCGTGTCTTGCCGTCGGGGGCTATGGTATAACAATACACCGCGCCTGCATTAACCCTGAAAGGCCGCGGCGAGGTGAATGAAGACCCCACAGATTCATTGTGAACCAGGAGCATAAAGTTGGCCCTGCTTCCAACAAGCATCCCCTCCCCCATTCCCATCATTGAGGCGGTGTCAACGCAGACGCGCTCGCCTGTCCCCACATCCTTTACCTCAAGCACCTTGGCTACCTTGATGGGAAATCTAGTGCTCAAGAGCTGCTGTTGGGCCTTGTCTACTTCATCCTCGTTGTCCGTCGATAGAATCACCCCGTCTACACCCAGTTCAAGCACTGAGAACATCGTCGAAACCTCAGTGGAGCTCTTCGCAGTCGTAAAGACCCTGGTCTTGGACTTGTGCAACTTGGCGATGATATTTTCAAGCGGAATTATCTTCCAGTCTGATGCATCTACGATCACAAATGCCGCTCCGGCATGCGAAGCATTTTCAATCTCGTCTACATCGGCGTTGCTCAGAACCTTCTTGAAATATCCCAGTGTCCTGCCAGATGCCCTGAGAGACTTGAGCTGATCAAGCGTCCTGCAGATCACCATATCCGCCTCTTCAGACTCGTGCAAAGTCCTGAACGTCTTGCCGGGCACAGACTTTGGATCGGCATTCAGCGTTGATACACCCTTGTCCCGCAACTTTGCAATAAAGCCTGGCAGTGCGGATTTTGATGCAGTTGGTCTGACAATCAGTTCTTTGGTCTTTGTCTGGAGATCATCCAAGTTCCTTCAGAGCCTCTTTCACTGACCTGCCTTGAATTATTATCGCGTGAAGGGCGCGCACCATGGCCGGCGGATTCTTGTGCTGGAAAATGTTTCGCCCGAAAGTGACTCCCTTGGCTCCAGCCGACATCGCCCCGGCGCACATTTCCAGTATGTCCTTGTCCGTGTTTGCCTTTGGTCCGCCTGCTATGACTATCGGCACGGGACAGCTCTTGACAACCTTTCTGAAGGAATCGGGATCGCCTGTGTACACCGCCTTGACGATGTCTGCGCCGGCCTCAGCCCCTATTCTGGCAGCATGGGCCACTATTTCGGGATCGTGCGGATTCTTGATGTTCTCGCCGCGCGGGTACATCATCGCTACAAGGGGGACACTCCATTCGTCGCACTTGTCTGAAATCATGCCCAGCTTTTGCAGCATTTCAGGCTCCTCTTTTGCACCAATATTTATGTGCAAAGAGACGGCGTCTGCTCCTAACCTCAATGCTTCCTCGACGCTTCCCATGAGCATCTTTCTGTTTGGAGCAGGGCCAAGCGAAGTGCTCCCGGAGAAATGTGCTATCAAGCCGATGTCGGGCGGTCTTGGCAGGCTCTTGATGATTCCCTTGTTAACTAGGACACAGGTAAGACCAGCCGATGCGCATTGGTAGATCATGCCATGCACATCCTCAAGTCCTTTGATAGGGCCATTGCTGATTCCGTGATCCATGGGAATGCAGACCATCTTGCCGTCCTTCAGTATCCTACCAAGTCTGACATCCCTACCAAAGACCATATGTAAACTCATTTTTTCGACCTCCTTATAACTTAAATGTCTTCACTCGTTCCCCTGATCATATTCAATCATCCAATAACATAGCCGGCGATCAGCGACGATGTTGCACGATTCCTTTAGGAATAGTTTGCGAGGGTCTAGTTCTTTCTGAGCCTAGTTAGACCGTCTCTCACATCTTTTAGCTGCTTGTCGGTCGGTCGAAAAACCAGAATCTGGTTCACATTGACGCCAAGCCGGCGAAGCTCGTCAATTATCGCTTGTCTGGTCTCCATTCTAATTGATGCGTACCTCATTTCCTCCAATTCAGAGGATAAAACGGGTATCGAATCCTAGCGATATAAGCACCCCTGTGTTCAGCCTTTGACACTCCGAACCATAGTACGTTACAGGGAGTTGTCTTGGTGCAGACATATTCATACAGATATATCGGAAATTGTAACGAATTGGCTAGGAAAGATGGAGCGAGTTTTTCAGGGCGACCTCAACGACCTTTTAGGAGGTTTTATATTTACAGTATCTGTAGGTGAGCCATGTTGCTAGAGGAGTATGAAAGGAATCCTTTCTGCTACATCTGCAACCTCTTTTTCGCCCCTGACTACTTGCCTATTCACCTCAAGGTCGATCATACAAAAGAAGAGCTGGCATCACACCTTCTGCTGGCGTATTTCGACGACTGGCTTGAGCAACAGGAAGCGATTGAAGACGCCGTAGAATCATCTTCTCAGCGGAGATGCTAACCGCAGAATCACACATATTCATTGTGTCCAGTTCTCATCGCTTCGATCAGGTACTTTCCTAAAAGTATTTTAGAAAAGTCACTTAGATCAATGCGTGTCCTATGAACCTGACGACACATCAGAGTTCGGAAAGATGTCAACAAGAAAGCTTGCCATTCTATTTGGGCTAGCTTTCTTTGGCGCGTTCATGGTCATCCAGATGATACAGGGCTTTCCCCTGGCCACGCTCATTTCTAGACAGACTGTCTCTGAGGAGGTGGTAGTTTCTATAAAAGAGGCCAACACATGTGTAATCGAGACATCTGATGGTCAGCCCAAGGAAATTCGCGATTGCTCATACAATATAGGGGACAGGCTCGTAGTGACATTTTATGAGGGCTCGACCAGTGTTGAATTTCACATGCTAAAGTAATTTCCTGGTCAATGCCTTACCATGCTAAGGACGGTCTTGAGGTTCTTCTCGTCTGCATGTCTTTCTTTAGGAGTCTCCATGATTATAGGCAGCTTTCTTATCTTTTCATGATTGATGAAGGCTGCTAAGCCTACTCTTCCGATGTAGCCGAGGCCAATGTGCTGGTGTCTGTCCAGATGTGAATTAAGTCCGTGCTTCGAATCGTTAAGGTGAATCGCCCCGAGGGTCTTCAAACCGACCACGTTTTCGAACTTATCCAATGTCGTCTCAACATCCTTCTTTGTGCGCAAATCGTTTCCTGCTGCGAACAAATGGCATGTGTCAAGGCATACTCCAAATTCCTTCGAATTGTCT
>JBOGQL010000070.1:0-5282 GCA_050748985.1 Nitrososphaera sp.
AATGCTAAAGGTGCAGAGGCTGATCAAAAGATTGCCGACTGGCTTTATATCACTGCAAATAGATATGGCAAACTGCTGGCCCTTCCAGCAGTCGACGTCGCCAGCGGCCAGCTGGGAGGCGCAGCTGCTCCGCAGCACATCAAGGACGCGGCATCAAACCTGGCCGCTGCTCTTTGCTTTTACAAGATAGACAACAAGAACATGGGCGATAAGTATTACGAGCTGGCACGGAGCACAGTGGAAGGCTACATCATAAGGCTAGAAAGTGAGTCTGAGATCTACTCCGCAAATGTGTAGAAGTTCTCTTTTTTCGTAACTCCTGATATGATTCAGATGCGACAGGAGTGGAGATTTGAGTCTCGATAACATCCCGGTGATTGTCTGGGCACACATGGCGACAATCATCGCAACCATAGGCGGGATATTTTCCATCATCAGCCACATTGACAAGAAGATAGCATCGCTCAAGATGGATGTCTGCGACGAGATCAAGGAGGTCAAGAGGGCTATTGGCGAGGTGAAGGAAGACACCGAGAGGCTCAAAGATAAGCTCAGCGAACACCTTATTGTATCAAGCCAGAGCAGCACCCAGCTTGAACATCTGAAAGAGCGACTGGACGCCCATGAGTCCGAACTCGACGAGATGCAGCGTGTCCTCCAGGGTTAATTCTTTTGGTATTTAACTTCCGCAACCCTATGTATGAACAAACTAAGGCCGCTATTCTTGGCGGGAATCCTCGTGACACTGCTTACAGTGTCAGGCCTTGCGGCTGTGGACGCCCATGCCCAAGCAGTCGAGACGCCAGAATTGCCACCCATCACTCCTGTCCAGGCCATAAACGATAGGACTCTGTCTATCGTCGTGCTTGGCACGGTACTCGGATCCATTGCCATTAACCTGCTCGGCTACGAGCACACAAGGAACAAAAACCCATCAGAAAAATACGACTGGTCCCAGCTGATCAAGACGCTGCTCTTCGCGGTGCCTGTCGGAACCCTGCTTGCAACAACATCGACGACTCTCCTGCAGATTGACGTAGGCGATAGCACGATACAGACGATAATCCTGTTCATGCAGGCAGTAGTATTCGCAATGGGCTCGGAATGGTGGAAGCAGCGCACAGCGAATTGAGCAGGATCGAGGAATACCTCCACAGGTTGCTGACCACAAAAGCTCGCTGGCACGGCGGGAACAAGATCCTGCATGTCGGCCTCTCCCTTCTTTTCATCGTTTCAGTGCCACTGATTGAACTGGAAAAGGCTCTCTTCAAGCTCAAGGGGTAGCTTCAAGACATGTCAACGTACGGCATTTCAGGCTCTTCCCCATTTGCTGACCTCACAAAAACAATTGAGGCGCTGCTCAGGGACCTGCTCTTTGCCCAGTGGTCGCTGTCATCCCCTGCCAAGGATACCGATCCCGAAAAAGCCGCTTCAACCAGGATTAGATTTGGTCTTGGATGGGGCGGCACCGGAGTGCGCAATAATTTCGAGATCCACTGCCTGCACTTGTCGACACTGAAGGAGGTAGCAGCCAACGGCTGGCGCCTGCACGCCTTTAAAACAATAGTCGACGTGCACGTCTTTGTCAGGCGGACGACTACAGCAGAGCCGGACAGCCTCCGCAAGATGCTCCAGGAAATAGACAGGATAGTGACGCAGAAGCGCCTGAACCTTGGCGAAGGAGTCAAGCCGATGCGGCTGATCAACTGGCAGCAGGCAGACGATCCTGATGATACGGAAACAGCGAGCTACTGGCACCGCGTCGGACAGGTGGAAGCTTGGTACTGGAAGACCGACACCTCGTAGCATTAGTTCTCTTTTGAGCAGCGGGTGAACACTCTGGTAATTTGTCGTATGTACCGACAGGCCACTGGACGCAGCTGAAGAAACTTCAGTATATCGAAGAGACAACCTTCGGGACGACTCCCACCGCATCTCCGGTTTTCAGCAGCGCAGGCGAGATAGAGAGCGTCAATGAGAACACCGAGATCGCGATGAAGCGCTACCGCTCGTTGGGATCCGAAGACCTCTACCAGTTTTTGAAGAACGGCCAGCTCCATTCCTTCGAGGTCAAGTACCAGCCCATTACGTCGGCGCTGATAAAGTACGGCACGCAGGTGCAGGGCGGAGGCGCAGGAACAATCGACAAATCGCTTTCGCTTGTCTACTCGGAAGACATCAACGACATTGAAAATTATCTGTTCTACAGAGGGTCAAGGTGCGACCAGGTGGATGTTGAAGTCACCAACGAGGCGGTGATGGTGACGCAGAATTTTATCTGCAAGGAAATAACCACGCCGTCGACATCGCACGGGCTTACAACGCCGACGTTCGCTCCTGCCAACACAGGCACGCCATGGACAGGGCCGGACAGCGGCTCCAACCCATTCACGCATAATGCTCTGAACTATGATGTGGACAAGTTCAAGTTCACCGTCAACCGGGCGCTGGATGCCATCAGGCCGAATGGCGAAAGCCTGATCAAGTTCCGTGTGCCGACCATAAGGACGATCACGGGCGAATTCGACGTTGTCAGAAAAGACGCTGCATTGATCACTGATTGTAAGAACCTCACAGCAAGGGCAGCGTCATACGTCTTAAAGTCAGCAACCAGCACGGCGACGTTCACGGACATGGTGCTGATAGCCTTCGCGACATCAAGGCCCGCAACAGCCACTGAAGCGCTCCGCGACTCGTTCAAGTTTGAAGCAAAGTCAATATCGGTGTCGTAATTGTCGACCGAGATAGAGAATTATTTCAAAAAGCTCACAGACGCCCATGTCAAGCAGATAGCGACAGAGTCGAACAAGGATGCCTACGTTATCAGTGGCAAGGAGTACAGGCGGCGCAGGATAAAGGTGAAGGAGTTCAACAGGCTGGAAGAGCTCAGGGCGCAGTTCGCCGACGAAAAGGACAGGCAGAAGGCAGTCGCGATCCTGACCACTCTGTATTTTGAAGCGGCGAAGTTGTACCTCGGAATGACGGAAGAGGAATATTTCAACGCGCCGTGGGAAGAGACAAAGTTCATAATCGATGCCTGCAACTTCAGGACGCTGTACGGCGCCCCTTTTTTATTGAGCAGCTCCACAAACTCTTCTGGGTAGGCTCTTCCAAGCTGACCTTGGAAGCGCAAAAGTACTATGACATGTTCCTGCTGCTTACAGAAGTCCACGGCATCAGCCTTTCAGACATTGCAGGCGAGATCTACAAAGAAGATCTCGCCTACCTGATCGCCCAGCAGCGGTTCAAGATCGAAGCCCAGAACAAGTGGTCAAATACTGACCCGAACATCAGAGTACGCCGATGATCACGATCGGCGGCATCGAGGAAGCCCAAAGAGCACTCAGCGAGATCATTGCAGGAATTGACGAGATAACAGAGGAGACATTAACGCAGGTAGGCCTTGCGACCCTCCGCCTTGTCAGGACTCGCACTCCCGTCAGGACCGGGCACCTGATCAACAACCACAAGATGCGGGTACAAGGCAATTCGCTCCGGATGTGGAATGAAGTCGAATACGCTGCATACGTCGAGTTCGGGACGTCAAGGATGCTGCCGAGGCCGCACTGGAGGCCAGCGATAGAATACCTGAAAAAGACTCTGCCGCAGGTATTCGGCCAGAAGGGAAGGGAGCTGGCGGCAAGCTCGGTCTCTCGGAATACATAACACACTAGTTCTTTTTGTCATTTCTCTCCGCCTCACCTATGATTGTCGAGCAATATCCCTCTACGCTTCACGATGGACGTGGAAGGCGATGCGGAAGTCAGGAGCAAATTCGAGTCCGTAGGCAGCGCCGCACAGGAGATGGGGGAGGAGACCGCGGCATCAGGAGCCAGCGCAAGGGACGCCGAGAGCGATTACCTTGGAGCCGCCACCGGCATCGCCGAATTCTCGATAAACGCATTCCACCTCCTCAACACATTTGAAGACCTGCACAAAATTGAAGTCAGAATAGCAGAGTCAGAGAAAAGCGTCGACACCGCGAGAGCTCGGCTGCTGAGCTCACAGGAGGCGCTGACAAAGCTGACAGATCAGGGCATCAGGTCTGGCACGTCATACGAACAAGCGACACTGAGGCTAAAGGCAGCAGAGCAGGAACTTTCAATCAGCCAGGAAAGAGTGAAGATCACGCAGCAGGATCTTTCGGACGCGCAGACATCCTTTGCGCTTGGAATCATTCCTACAGCCGCGACCAGCGTAACCGGCCTTGGAGGAGCGCTGACATCGCTGGGCATCATTACAAAGGTCACGAACATCGAAACGGGCAAGAGCGCCTTTGCGTTCAACACTGCAGGGCTCGGCGCCAAATTCCACGCGATATCGACGGGCGCCGCCACCTTCGCCACTAAGGGGCTCGCCATGGCGACCAAGCTGCTGCACCTGGCTATGGGGCCGGTGGGGCTGATCATCCTGGGCGTCAGCACATTCCTGGGGCTTTTCGCCACGAACGCCTTCGGTGTGAGGGACGCGATTAACCAGATGGGCAAGGCTATCGGAGATGCCATCCCGGTTCTGCGGCCTCTGCTTGACGCGCTTGCCGGAATTGCGAACACGATATTTCCGCAGGCGGAAGAAAAGACCCAGGACTTTTCCATCACGACGATGGCAAGCAACGAAGATGTCATGGCAAGCTACAAGGAGCTGGAGACCGAGCTGCAGGCGAGCACCACCAATGTCACGGTACTGGACGCGGAGATGGCAAAGCAGCATACCGCAGCCTTTCAGAACCTGCAAAAAGTCACCCGTGACACATCGATATCGGTCTCAAAGTCACTCGACGACCTTGGCTCCAAGACAGAGAAGACAGCAGACAGGATAACAAAGGCCGCGCAAAAGGCAGCGGCAGCCTTGCGCTCTCTCGGCCTCGCGTCATCAGGCGCAGCCAAGACCGGCATAAGCGAGGTCAAGAGGGCGGCTACAGGGTTCAGCGGGATGGTGATGGAGCCAACACTTTTCCTGGCAGGCGAAGGTGGCCCCGAGACTGTCAACATTTCACCGTTGCAGGGGGCTGGAAGGGGCACTCCGATCATGATTACAGTGGTCACGCAGCTCGACGGCAGGGAGGTTGCGCGCACGGTGAATAGGTTCCAAAGTCAGGGCGTGCAGTAGTGGCACTCATCGCGTATTACTCGTTGGACGGCGACGCGCTGGACAGAAGCGGCAATGGCAACACGCTGAGCCTTGTTGGCAGCCCTTCATTTGTAACTGCCCAGAAAAACCAAGGCATACAGCTAGACGGCGCTACACAGTCACTTGTAGCTGCGACCAGCGCAGTACTAGAT
>JBOGQL010000071.1:0-2544 GCA_050748985.1 Nitrososphaera sp.
GTCTCCTTTCGAGGGGGCCGTTGCCGGGTGCCCTCACCGCGCATCGCGAGGTCCGGGAGTCTCTGTCTTGCCGGCGTGCTCGCGCATCGACGTGAGCAGATCGCCCCACCAGGGGCCGATCGGACCCTGCCGACTCCATCTCGCGCAGCCAGAGCTGTAGCGCGTCGAAGGCTCGCGGCGCAGCCGGTAGGCGCGGACGCGCGCCCCCGCTCCGGGACGCGCCCGCACCGTGAGGTTGAGGGGCGCTAGCCCGAGTTTACGGGTTACGGAAAGAACGTAGCGGATCGGCTGGGCGTAAGGGCTCGGTCAAGAATAAGATCGCAGTTTCTGAGACGTGGGACCAAGCGTGTAGTTCCAGTCGGGTAGCACATCGTGTCGGGCCAGGTTGATCCTGGCCAGTGCGTGGTCGTCGATCTGGACACCGGTCGGGTAGTCACGCGGGTTGAACGTCGCGCCGACGCGGAGACCGGTCACCGTCTGGGTGGTCCGGATGTACTTCAAGATGGTCTCGAAGCTCTCGAGCGGCCGCCCCGCCCAGTTCTTGCTGATCTCGCTGAACATCCGGTGTTCGATGGGGTTCCACTTCGAGGCTCCCGGCGGATAGTGGCAGACCGTGACGGCGAACCCGAAGCGGTCGCAGAGCTTGGTTTGCAGAGCGTACTTCCAGGCTCGAACTCGCGATCCGTTGCTCCCTCCGTTGTCTGCGAGCACGAGGAGATGATCGGCCGCGGGGTAGCGGCGCCTTCCCTCGCGGATCCACCAGTCGACGAGGGCGTCCACCGCGAAGGCGGGCGTGTCGTGGGACGTGCCGACGACCACGCGCCCGCGGTTCGCCCCGAGGTCGAACACTCCGTAGGGAACGGCGCGACCTTTCGCATCGCTGCGGAAGTCGTGATCGTTCACGAGCAGCGGGGTCTGGGTCCAGACCCTGCCCGGGTTCTTGAACCGCCCGACCAGCTCCTTCTTCTTGGTGTCCACGCTGACCACCGGAAGGTCTTCGCCCTGGTAGGCCTCCTTCAGCTGTGCGATGTACCGGAACTGCCGGTCGCGCGTCTCGGGACTGCCGCGCGCGATCTTCTTGTGGTTGACGCGCAGGGAATAGCCGAGGTGCTTGAGCAGGCGCCCCACGGTGCTCCGCGAGACCGGGATGCCGGCCTTGGCCAGTTCGTCGCGAATCTTCCCGGTCGTCTTGCGGGTCCACTTGAGACCCGAGCAGGGATCGCCCGCGGTGTCGTGCTGCATCAGTCGCTCGAGGGCCCGGATCACTTCAGGCGTTTTTTTTCCACGGCCTTCCGGCCTCCCCCTTCGCGTCGGATCCGGTCCAGAGGAAGATTGGGTTCGAGGAGCTCGCGACGGCCTTTGGCGATGGTATGCACGTCGAGGCCGGTCCACTCCGCGAGGCGCCGGTCCCCGCCGCGTCCCAGGCGCAGCGATTCGAGCCCGGCGTAGAGTCGCCGTTGCTTCTCGTTCAGCGTGCTCAAGAACAAGAGGAGGGCCGCCCGGGCCTCGTCCGAGGGAACGGTGCCCCGCGTGCGGAAGGCCGCGAACGGCTCCTCGGCGGCGGGCAGCCGCCGGGCGAGGAGTTGCTGCCGTCGGCGTGCCGCGTCGGGCGAGCAGTAGAGATAGAGTCCGACGACTTCTTCGCGAGCGAGGCGCTCGCCGCGGACGAGCTTGAGCAGCGGCTCCTTGACCTCGACCTGAAGCTCTTCTGCGAGCTCGGGCGCGAAGAACCCGCGCTCCGACGCCCCCACGAACCGCTCGGCCGTGTCGAGCAGCGAGCCGAATCTCGAGAAGCGCACGTCCTGATAGCTCCAGAGCCCGCGCGCATCGAAGTCGGCCCGCTCTCGGAGCGTGTAGAACTTGCCCGAGTGCGAGTAGCTCGAGAGGTACGGGATCTCGCGCAGCTTGCGGAACACGGTCATGGCGACCGGCGTGCCCAGCGCGGCCTTCAGGTCCCCCATCGTCGCGATCGTCTGCCTGCGGAGCAGCTGGAGGAGAGCCTCGGCGTGGAACCGGGCGGGACGCATTCTGTTAGACTCCTTCCTTCTGAATCCGATTCAGGAAGGAATCTAACACCGCTCATCCGGAGCTGTCTAGAGCTCTTCAGTCAGGGAATGGCACTTTCTCGCTCGCTCTAGCCAGCGGCCGCGGAACCGCTCCGGTGGGACTGGCTACCTGTACCGTTACCACTCATCCCGGAACTGGGCGTTTATTCTTGCGCGGACCCTTACGGCGCGCGGCGCTCGCGCCGAGCGGGTCCGGTCCGTGAGTCCCGCCGCCCCGGTCCGTCTCGGTAACTCCGAGCCACCCGGGGACGTATTCCGTGGCAGGCACGCATGGGCTCCCGGCACGATCCCCAGGGAGCGCCGCTCGCAGAGGCAACCGGTCGGGGGAGTCCAGTTGGCGGACGAGGCGGCAGAGACCGCCATCGATGCGGCCGGGCGTGCGGGCTCGCGCCCCGAGGTCGAGTGGGGCGCTCTCCAGCGGTCGCGGGCGGAGCTCGGAGCGTCGCTCGAGCGCTACCGCGACTGTGCCGAGCTGGAG
>JBOGQL010000072.1:0-1581 GCA_050748985.1 Nitrososphaera sp.
ACCTGGTACAGGCGCGCGTCGCCGACGAGCTCGGCTTGCCGATGACGCGCGTGCGCGTCCAGGTGCCGCGCGTCGGCGGCGGCTTCGGCGGCAAGCACGCCTCCAACATCCACTCGATCGCGGCGGCGCTGGCGCTGGCGGTCGGCAAGCCCGTCAAGTTGGCGCTGTCGCGCAGCGAGGATTTCGAGATCCAGCGCTGCCGTCATCCGGCGTCGATCCGGATGCGCACCGGCGCCAGGCGCAACGGCACGATCGTGGCGCGCGAGGCCGAGATCCTGCTCGATGGCGGCGCCTATGCCGACGAGAGCCCGGCGGTGCTGAATTTCGCGGTGCTGATGGCGCGCGGGCCCTACCGCATCCCGCATTTCCGCATCCGCGGCAAGGCGCTTTACACCAACAAGCTGCGCGCCGGCGCATTCCGCGGCTTCGGCAATCCGCAGGCGGGTTTCGCCGGCGAGAGCCAGATCGACGAGCTGGCGGCCAAGCTCGGCCGCGATCCGGTCGAGCTCCGCCTCGCGAACGTGCTGCGCGATGGCGAGCGATGGGCCGGCGGCCATTCATTGCCGTCCTGCAAGGCCGGTGCTTGTCTCGAAGCCGTGAGCCAGGCGGCAAAGGCCGCGCCGGTATTGCCGCCGCGCGCCGGCCATCGCCGCGGGCTCGGCGTCGCCGCATTCGCGCATGTCTCGGGCCTGCTGGGGACCGGTGCCGCGGTGGCGCTCAAGGGCGACGGAACGATCGCGCTCAGCACCGGGGCGGTCGATATCGGCCAGGGCTCGGATACGGTCTTGAGCCAGATCTGCGCCGAGGCGCTTGCGGTGCCGGTGTCGTCGGTCGCGATCGCGTCGCCCGACAGCGATACCTCGCCCTATAACTGGAAGACCGCCGGCAGCCGCACGACGTACATGACCGGCCGCGCCGTTGCCGCGGCGGCGCTCGAGGTCAAGCAGAAGATCCTGCAGCAGGCCGCCGAGATCATGGAATGCGCGGCACAGGATCTGGAGCTGCGGCCGGGCGGCAAGGTCGGGCTCGCGGGTGTGCCCGAAAAGACCGTTGGATTCCGCGACATCGCGATGCGCTCGATGTATTTCGCCGGCGGCCAGATCACCGGCCATCACAGCTTCGTCTATGACGGCGAGCGGCTCGATCCCAAGCGCGCGATGATGGATGGCTTCGCGTTCACGAATCTCGGCGTCTACGTCTTCGGCGCGCAGGCGGTCGAGATCGACGTCGACGAGGCCACCGGCAAGATCGAGGTGCTGCGCGCCTGGTCGGCGCACGATGTCGGGCGCGCCATCAACCCGATGGCCATCGAAGGCCAGGTGCAGGGTGGGTTCGTACAGGGACTGGGCTATGCGCTCACCGAGGAAATGGTCTGGGACACCGACGGGCGGCTCGCAAACCCGACTCTCGCCGAATATGCCTGTCCCGGCGCCGGCGACGTGCCGGCCAAGATCGAGGCGATCATTCTCGAAGATCCGGAGCCGACCGGCCCGTTCGGCGCCAAGGGCGTGGGTGAGCCGGCGATGGTCGGCGTGGCGCCGGCGATCGCCAATGCGCTGGCGGCGGCGACCGGAGCCCGGG
>JBOGQL010000073.1:0-5740 GCA_050748985.1 Nitrososphaera sp.
GAGTTGATACCATTCGCATTGAGTGCTTTTGCAAAAATAAGCAGCCTCCGGTACGACGATGCTGCAGACAGCATTGCGTTCGTCGTTCAGCCTTATGGTTCCAACGGCGTGCCGCTGAGCTTCAAGATACCGCAGCTCTCTGAGAACCAGACTGTCAGTGTCACTGTCGACGGCAAGTTGCACGATGCCTCGGTGAAGGCGGATGGCAGGACTATTTACGTTGACTTTTTTGTCCCGAGCGGCGAGCATGAGGTGTATATTCAAGGCGTTAGGAGCATCCCCGAGCTTCCGTTCGCCCTATTTACCCTAGCATCAGTGATCGCAGCAGCCGTAACAGCGGCAAGATTCTGCAAGGCAGTGGTCAAAATCTCCTAAGGCGCCGACAGAACCGGTATCAAGATTCTGTTCGTTGCAGTGTCGGCCTGCGGAGTGGGGCAGAGAATTCTTGGAGACTTGTCGCCTACATGCGTCGAAGATTCGTTCTTGGTCGGTTATCGCGGTAATTCCTGCGCGCCACTGCAACCTTCATTGCAGAATGGCAGACAGGGCATTCGGCCCAGTTCCGGTCGCCAAAGTACTGCCACACGTAGCTGCATCTGACATAAGTGCACTTTAGCCATCTTCCTCTGGGCGCTTTCGGCCAATCTTCCTGCATCGGCTTTCGCGCGCGGCGCGCTGCCCTCGGTTTTGCCCTATTATTCAAAAACGGCAACAAGCTTAAAGCTTTTCCCTCCGTTAAAGATGTTATGGGACGATAATGTTTTCTAGGTTTGACGCTAAACTGCCTTCTCTCCTCGTGCAATCTTGAGTATGAATAATGAGTGTTGAAATAATTGACAATTCTTATATACACCAACTATGCATGCCTTTAGCTAATGAACAAGGCAATCGTTGCAGGATTGGCTGCCGGTGTTCTGATAGTAGGACTAGTTTTGAGCCCTGTTTTTACGGGATTCCCGCTCCTATCAGGCGCACAGGCAGACCATGCAGACACAGGAGCCACAAAGAAATTTACTCTAATTGCTGATGAGGTTGAGGTGCAGGTAACCCCTGATGGACACTCTCTTTGGCCAGGATTGAAGTACAATGCAATGGTCTTTAACGGGACTGTCCCAGGCCCAGTACTCTCCGTACACCAAGGGGATATGGTAGAGATTACGATGGTTAACGAGGGTGATGTAATACACAGCATGGACTTCCACTCGGCTCTCACGACGACGGGAGCGAACTCTGGGTCAATCAAGCCAGGCGAGTCAAAGACGTGGTCATTCAAGGCCGAAGCGGCAGGCGCATTCTTCTACCACTGCAGTGCCGACGGCCTCAACGGAGTATGGGAGCACATTGCAAACGGCATGTACGGTGGTATCGTAGTCCACCCGCACAATGAGAAGCCAGCCAAGGAATTCTATGTGGCATTCAACCAGATATACACCACCAACACGGCAAACAGCACAGTAGCGGGCTCGTTTGACTTTACCAAGTTCATGGCCAAGAATCCAGACCTAGTACTGACTAACGGCATGGCGCACAAGTATGTCCCGGCGATAGGCGGAGTTAGCCAGCTCGTATTGAACAAGCCACTAGCTGATGAACTTGCAGCAGGCAACTTGGAGAACTTCTTCGTGGTGAAACCAGGCGAACTAACAAGGTGGTATATTGTCAATGCAGGACCTAACGATGGCATCGCATTCCACTTCATCGGTGCCGTGTTGGATGTTAGGGACGGTTCGATCATCAACAGGTATGGCACCCAGGACAAGATGGACGAGACTTGGTGGATACCTCCAGGCTCGGCGTCAGTCATTGAAGTCACATTCCCACAAGGAGGAGGACCAGAAGGAAGTCCAGACGGTACGCCAGGCATCTATGTCGGTGTTGACCACGAGATGACCGACGTCGTAAAGGGCGCAGCGTTCGCGGTAGTAGCAGTCGATGGTGAGCCAGCTATGGCAGACGACCAACCAGATGGCACCGCTGTCATGTCGATGGAAGAAACTATGAAAGAAGGAAGCATGATGGAAGAAACCGGCTAAGTGCTGGAAGAACATAGAACGAGTTCAAACCCGGGCGGATAATGGAGTAAAATACTCCATTTTCTTTCCCTTTTCTTTTTCACCATAAAGCTTTTCTATACTCTATTTTGAACTATTTGTGTTGGCCAAGCGGCAGTTTACAATCGACACAGGGAAGGAGCAAATACCTGTCGAGGGTCAGGTGCATAGAAACGTCGCAGTCAAGTACCTGATGAAGAGGCGCAGGTCACTTCTGATGACGAAGAATCCTGACAAAGTGGAAAAGCTATACGGTGACCTGCCAAAGACGATCAAAATAATTGGCAAGCAGCTCACTCGGGCATACAAAGTGAACTGGGAGCGCGAAGGGAGCGAAGAGTTTCCGGGATCCCGCTTCGTATTCACTCTGGATGACTTGACCGATACGGGACCAAAAGTCTAGCTACTTCGAGTCAGGAACTATCAGCCCACCAAGCTGCGTGTATGTTTTTAGGAAGAGCTGTCCCTTTGATGTTGACTTGTACGTCTGGGTCCCCTTCTCAAATTCCAGCAGTTCGTTCTCGATTAGAACGGCGAGGTACTCCTTCAGCTGCGCGTAGGAAAGATACGCCTTGTACATTATCCTGGTTTTGGTCGCGCCCCCGTCCGCCGCCTCAAGAACCTGCGAAACTATGTCGGTTCTGCTTCTATATTTCATCACTTATGCTAGTACCTGGCATTATAAAAATTGCAAGCAATGTTCTTACAGATCAATGTTCTAGTACGCTAAAGAATATTATCGGCAATAATTTTCCATCTAGCATTTGAATAGCATCAACTTCGTTATTTTGGGAGACACCAGCATCGCTCCGCAGCTTGGCAAGAGAGGGACCGCCACGGACATTGCGATTTACGACAGAAAGACCGCGGATACTATATACACGTGGACTATCTCGGTAGCATTTCCAGAGAAGATACAGCCCCTTATGCAGGCCGTAAACATCGCCGAGTACGCCATCCTAAATGCCTCGAGCCTTGACAGGTACCTAGGCGAGCAGATAGTGGCGCTCGATTCCGCAGGTTTCAAGGACGGCTATGTCCTCCACTCGTACGATGTGGATCGTGAAAAGCTCCGAGCAATGCTCAGAACGACATCGCTGTCAAATTTCCAGTTTCTCGATTCAGTAGATGACCTCAAAGGAGAAATGGCAAAGCTAAAGCCAAAGGCAATGGATGGTCCCCTTCTCGTCCCTGCCGATCATGCTTTTGATGTCAAGGGCGTCGGGACGGTGGTATTAGGCGTCGTGAGGCAGGGGTCTGTAAAGGTCTATGACGACCTTGTAATCATGCCTACGAAAAAAAGTGTGGTTGTAAAGTCCATACATACAGATGCACGACGATCCGGTGCAGGTCTCGCACAGTCCTTCTAGGGTTGGTCTCGCTATCAAGGGGGCTATCGCCGATGACATTTCAAGAGGAGACGTGATATGCGTGCCGGAATCGGTGAAGGTATCAGGAAGCAGGCTATCGATGAAGTTTACGAAGAGTCCATTTTTCAAGGGCGAACTCTTGGAAAACCAGATGTACATGATTTCTATTGGGATGCAGATCAGGGCCGCAAAAATAAAAATGAACCGCGAGCTAGACATGATGGAAATCATTCTGGACAAGCCGGTTGCTTATAAGGATGGTCAGATATGCGTTGTTCTAAAACCTGACAGCCAGGGATCGAGAATAATCGGCAAAGGCACATTGCAATGAAAATCCTTATATCGAAACCTGAGTGACAGGGATCATCATCGGATCCCGCAGAGTTCACTCCGAGAAGAAGGGCATTCGCGTATTTGGGGTAGCCGAAAGTTTCAGGAAGACAGGAACCGGCAAGTCGGTTCTCGCAGGAATTGTCATGCGCCGGGACCTGATAATAGACGGCATAGCCTTTGGCAGCGCGACGATAGAAGGGGACGACGCGACAGAAAGCATTGCATCAATGTACACGTCGCTTGAAAGGGATGACATCAATTGCATATTGCTCGATGGGCTGGTCATAAGCATGTACAACATAGTTGACGGAGAGCGCGTAGCAGATATAGCGGGAATTCCGGTTATCGCCGTAACGTTCGAAGATTCAAAAGGTCTCGAAGACAGCATCAGGCGGCGCTTCGTAAACTGGCAATCCAAGCTGGAGAAGTATCAAAAGCTCGGCAAGCGCGAGCAAGTAACTCTGCAGACTGGCAAGAATCTCTTTATCCGGTATTGGGGAATCAGCCAGCGGAGGGCGCTGGCTCTGTTGAATTCCTTCACATTACAAGGGTCGGTGCCAGAGCCCATACGAGTGGCGAAACTGGCTGCCAGGGCACATCACTCCGCAATGCTTTAAATTAGAACTTCAAAAAAGAACTACAGCGGCACATGCTGCGGTGGGGTGGCAGAGCGGCCATGCGTTCGCCTGCAGTGGCGGACTGCTTTTCACGGCAGAGAGCGAATTTATAAGGGTTCGAATCCCTTCCCCACCTCACGAATCCCGTTCTCAGAATTTTGAGATAGCCGCTAATTTGGCAGAAGGAACGGGCTATGCAGACAAATGCAGGTCGGAATCTTGTCTGTAGCTCCATGCTACTCTATAGGGCTTATAACGAGCCGAAATGGCTTTCTATTCGAGATTGACGGAGGAGCAGGCAATACCATGTCCAAATTGCGGACAACCTATCCTTACTGAAAAGTTCTGTTCAAGCTGCGGCACCGCCAATCCAATAGACTACATCGACGAGTCCGTTAGAGTCTCCAAGAGAAGGCGAGTTGATAGCAACCGACCCAGGAATCCGGTGCCCAAGAGGGTGATATTTCTTGGGGCTGGAGCTGCTGTCGCAGTCCTTCTGGTCAGCATGTACGGAAGCAGTTATGCCGTTAACAACATGCAGTTCAGAATTATTGAAGTCTCGGATTTCGACTTTGCTTCGCTCAGCTCGAATGTGCAGTTGGAAGCCTGCAACCCTACTGCATTTCCAGGGGGCTTTGAAAAGTTCGATGCCGTCGTTCATTACAGAGACGGTGAGTTCGCGAGATTGAGTGTAGAGGGAGGCCCGCTAATGCCGTACGAATCCTCGTCCTTTGACGGCAAGCTCAAGCTAAGCGCCCAGACGGTTAGCGGGCTCGTAATTGCGCTTGCCAGTGCCGTGGGAGGCAACGGCAATAACAATGAAGATGGCACAATAAAGTACAACGAAGAAGATATCACGCTTACAATGACTGTCGACGCGAAGCTTCTTGGCATAGTTCCCTTTTCGCAGAAGCAAGAGTTCACATTCTCGGAGTTCCAGCAGTTCATGGGCGCGCAGAAGTCTGACACGTATCACTGCTGATTGCAAAAATTCAACTACAGGCGCTATTACATTCATCATTATGCGCAAGTTCAGGCATTCTTTTGTTGTTCAAGCGGAAATATCGAGGGTCTGGGAATTCTATACTGATATCGGGCATCTAAGAGTAATTACCCCCGAGAAGCTAAACATACAGATAGTCAGGTCAACCCACCAAAAGCTTATCGAAGGCTCTGAAGTATGGCTTGCAGGCAGGCTGGTCACGAAAAGCCGCTGGCATTCCAGGATCACGTCGATGAAAGAGTACGAATACGTGGACGAAATGCTGTCAGGAATATTCAAGGTCTGACGCCATGCCCACAAATTCAACAGAATCGCCGACAGTACGACCGAAGTCGTCGATGACATAGATTTCGAGCTCCCTTACGG
>JBOGQL010000074.1:0-3167 GCA_050748985.1 Nitrososphaera sp.
TTGCAACAAGGGCAGGTGGTCTAGCTCGGTTATGATACCTCGTTGACATCGAGGTGGTCGGGTGTTCAAATCACCCCCTGCCCACTCAACGCTCGTTCAGAGCCATTCGAACTGCACTGGGCTGTACACTTTTTTCCTAGCGTCGTCCAGGCTGCTGCGCTCTATTATCAAACCCTGCGTCTTTAGCTCCTCGACCGCGCTCTGGACAGTCCTTCGGGGAAGATTCGTCATGTTCATGAGCTCGATCTGGTCTATCTGGGGCTTGGCCCTGATGACAAAATAAACAAACTTTGCAGCTGGACTTCCCTCCGGATTCTTCCGAAGGTGCGCAACGCTAAAGGCAGCCTTTGTTGGGAATCCGCGCCTCTGCGACTCCACGGACGAGACAGCGTCCAGGCGCACCTCAGCAAGGTTCACCCGCTGGCCGAATTCGGCCACAAGAGCAGATTGCTGCGATTCCAGAGGAGCTTCAAAAATGAAAGTGTTCGGCGGAAACTTCGCGGTCAGGGCGCCGACAAGATTCCACCTTACGCCGCCCTTTTCGTCGTATATTCCAACATGAATTCCTTCGTTGGCTTCCAGAACTATCCTGTCCGACCCCAGCTTCACTCCCTCTTCGATCTTTGCCACCATCGCGTCAAGCGAGGGCTGGTGCCGGGGATCTTTCTTGCCGACCTTCCATTGAAAGTCTAGGCTCTTTGCGAGGATGCTCTCGGTAATCTTCTTCTTGTGCTCAAAGCCAAAGTCAACGCTATTCTCGCCTATCTCAATTATGTCAAAGCCCAGTTTGGCAGCCTCGCCAGCGAATTTATCGAACGCATTTTCGGCCACCATGTATTCCGAGATTGTGCTGCCAGTCGACACCCTGACGTCAAAGTCGTGGTAGAACTGGATCTTTTTCTTTAGCGTTTCCTCCGATATGAGAAGGGGCAGGACGCCGTATATCTTGACTACGTCTACATACGGCGCGATTATCTCAAAGTTTTCCTTGTCGAGTCCCTCGAGCTTGTCGATGACGTATGTGCGCCCTTCCTTTCGAGGTTTTTTCACGTCTATTCTGCTTTTGACGAACTCGTCTAGCAAATTGTAACTTGGTATATGCAGTATCGGCGTATATTAAGAATTTTGGCGTATGCTTAAACTGCATATTGATAGATACAAGCGTGTTTCTGCGCACAACGCGCATAACTTGCATGGTTCGAGAGATATTATTCCCGCCTACTATGCACACAGGGTATCATGAATAATGCAGTAAAATTCGGGATCGCGGGTGTTATTCTCGCTGCGGTCATTGTAACATCGGTGTCCAGCCTTGGACTTCGTGATGATAGCTGTAAGCAATATGATTCTGATGGGACTCGATCTGGGGAAATCAGGATCGGGTACTTTGCTAACGTCAACCATGCCCAAGCCGTTATAGGCCTTGGGAGGGGAGATTATCAGAGAGCTCTTGATGGTGTCGAGGTCAAAGCGCAATTATTCAATGCGGGGCCGTCAGTCATAGAAGCAATGCTTGCAAAGCAGATAGACATAGCCTACGTCGGTCCCAATCCCGCCATCAATGGTTACTTCACGTCAGACGGCTGCCTGCTGAGAGTTGTTGCTGGCGCTGCGAGCGGCGGCGCTGTATTTGTTGTTAGAAATGACGCAGGTATCGAGTCGGCAGCCGATTTTGCAAACAAGAAATTCTCTTCGCCCCAGCTTGGCAATACTCAGGACGTAGCGCTCCGCAAGTACCTTCTCGATAACGGCTATCGGATGAAGGAGTATGGTGGGAATGTTGAGGTACTTCCCGCCAAGACATCAGACATTGTCACGCTGATGGTGAAGAAAGACATTGATGGTGCCTGGGTACCTGAGCCATGGGGAGCCAAGCTGGTCCAGGAGACCAACTCGAGGATTTTCCTTGATGAGAGGACGCTCTGGCCTGATGGAGCGTTCGTGACCGCGCATGTAATGGCCAGGACCGATTATCTAGAGAACAATCCCGAAACAGTCAAGAAGTTCTTGCAAGCTCATATTGAGGAAACTCGCTGGATAAACGAAAACCAGGAGGAAGCTCTGAAGGCATTCAATGAAGAGCTGAATGAGTTGACAGGCAAAACGATACCTGAGGACCAGCTCGCTGAAGGTTTATCGAGGATGGAGCTCACCTACGATCCTGTCAAGGAGTCGCTATTTCAGTCCGCGGAGGACGCGATCGAAATAGGCTTTTTGGAAAGTGGTGGGCCCGATCTTGCGGGAATCTATGATCTTGTACTACTGAATGAGGTGCTGGAAGAGAAAGGGTTGGTAAGGATAGAGTAGCAACGCGTGATTGGGAAGCGCGGCTGCTAGGGCTGACAGTGTTACTCCCAAATTTTCTGAAACCTGGATTACACCTTTTGGTTCGATGCAAGGCGCAGGGTTCCATCCTATAGCGGGGAACTGCCGAGAATCGTCAATGAGCGTTATAGTCGATGTTTGGTTGCTGATTATGCAAAAATCGCACACATAGTGCGAACTTTGCGTGTTTAAAGTAGATTATATCCCGTATTTCCGTGTATAGAAAAGAAGATGTCGCTAGTAGAATCAGAACCTATAGCCCAAGGAAGCGAATTGGTTCTCGAGCTCAGGGATGTCCACAAAGGCTTTGATTATGGTGGAAACGGGAGAGCCTCCAGAGACAGTAACCATCACCAAGTTTTGAACGGCATTGATCTGGAAATCCGGGAGGGAGAATTCGTTACTGTCGTTGGACCCTCCGGCTGCGGGAAATCCACTCTTCTCAATATTATTTCCGGCCTGGACAAGCCGGATTCAGGCGTCGTCATGATAAACAGTAAGAGAAATTCCAAGACAAACGGTGTGGTCGTGATCTTTCAGGAGGGTGCCCTGTTTCCTTGGCTAACAGTGCGTGACAATGTAGAATTTGGGCTCAAGATGGACAGGGTAGAGAAAGAGAAACGAGCCGAGATCGCGGACCAATTTATCGAAATGGTCGGCCTGAAAAAATTCTCGCAGCTGTTCGTTTACCAGCTTTCCGGAGGGATGAAGCAGAGGGTCGCGATAGCCCGGGCCCTTGCGATGAACCCTGAGATCTTGTTGATGGACGAGCCCTTTGCAGCGCTCGATGTTCAGACAAGGGAATTGATGAACGACGAGCTGTTAGGTATTCACAAGACAAC
>JBOGQL010000075.1:0-3259 GCA_050748985.1 Nitrososphaera sp.
TTCGCACTCTGCGAATCATGCTTTTGGTCCGCAACGATTCTGGTGATGAAGGACAAGGTCGCCCGTCCACTTTGCTTCAATGGCGATTGTGTCGCGCTTATCCCGCTGGCGATAAACGAATCCTACCGTCTGATTCTGACTCCAGAGTCCGGTCTTGAGGTCTTGTTTTCGGACGCCACCAATGGTTCAGTGTGACCATTTCTTGAAGATGATAAATTGATATACCATCCGCGCGGCTTCTCCTTCGTGGAGTTGTTCGTTTTGCGGCATGGCGAAGCTGGCAAGAGACTTCTTCCTGGGGGCAAGGATTCAGAGCGGCCTCTGACGATGGCAGGAAAGGAAGAGATCGCTGAGATAGCCAAGGCTCTTTTCAGGCTCGATGTCAATTTTGACTTTGTTGCGACCAGTCCCCTCAAGCGCTCGCTGCAGACTGCAGAGATTGTAGCCAAGCAACTGAAGGTAAAGAAAGGCAATTTTGAGGAATGGACCGAGCTCAAGCCTGAAGGAAGTAGGCAGGAGCTGTACCGCAAGCTTGCCCAGTTCAAGCCAGAGTCATCGGTCTTGGTCGTAGGTCATGAGCCGTACCTGAGTGCTATGATAAGTGAACTGGTCTTTGCCAGCAGCGCTGCAAACATCGTGCTAAAGAAGGGAGGATTTGCAAAAATTGGGCTTACATCGTTGCAACCAAAGGCTAAAGGTGAGCTCAGGTGGCTCTTGACGCCAAAACACCTGAGGAAGATTGGTAAATGAACAATATAGATAATATTATTATCGTACCGGCGCCTTTGTTGAAAAGTAGCTGTTGAATCAGGAATGAAAGTATCCGTAATAGATCTCGGTTTTAATTCGGTGAAGCTCGTCAATTATGACGTTGGAAAAGATGACACTTTCAAGCCGTACCAGCAGGAAGGCGTAACGGTCAGGCTCGGAGAAGAGCTGCACAGGACCGGCTACCTTGGAAAAGAGCCTATCCGAAGAACGATCAAGGCCCTTCGGATGTTCCGGGACATTATCAATTTTGACTCGGTAAGGCATGTTCTCCCCGTTGCTACAAGCGCGGTGAGGGAAGCCGGCAACAGGGATGATTTCCTGAAGCGGGTTTATCATGAGACCGGCTTTAAGTTCAGGATGCTTTCGAGCAAAGAGGAGGGTCTGTACTCCTACATTGGCGCATTGCGCGCGACCTGCATGCCGACCGCCTTCTTTTTCGACCTTGGCGGGGGCAGCCTCGAACTGGTTTACACTGAAAACTATGGCATCAGGAAGATCAAATCATATCCACTTGGCGCTCTCCGCCTCACCCAATTGTACGGGAGAGATGACGGGACCTTTTCTAGGAGGAGCTATGGCAAGATGCTGGATCACGTGTTCGAAACATTGTCGGACGCAAAAGAGTTCGATCTGAGCCCTGATACCGTGCTCGTGGGCGTTGGCGGAACTCTCCGAGCTATGGCCAGATACGACCAAGAATCGCAGAAGTACGCCCTTGACAAGATACACAATTACCAAATGGACTATTCATCAGTTTCTTCCATCGCTGAAGACCTTCACGGAATGGATGCCGATGAGCTTTCAGAGACCAAGGCAATTGGAAGCAACAGGGTCGAGACAGTAACAGCTGGTTCTGCAGTAATTAGATCGCTCATGAAAAAATTCGAATTTGAAAAGGTCGTCGTAAGTGCAGAGGGTTTGCGTGAAGGCATCCTCTCTGTGTTTATCCGGGACGCAACGACATTTTATCGCGGCGCAATCAGCAGCGAAAAAGCCAAGGCGTTCGTGACTTTTGCCTGCCAGCAAGAGATGCTGTCCCCGCATACGGTGACTCTCGTCCGCCCTCTAGTCAGTTACGGGCTTCTGCGCGAAAAAGAAAAGGCTATCCTCACCCACGCCATCAAGCAGATCGAGGCCCTGCCGCTTGTCACGAATCTTAGCCACCTTTTCTATTTGATGATTGATGAGGACAGCGCGTTCCTTAGCCACAGGGAGCAGCTGATCCTTGCGCTCTCGATAATTCATACCCGTAAGGAAAAGATCGCAGAATGGCTTTTTTCTCGCTACCGGTCAATACTTGAGCCGCAGAACAAAAAGTCTGTCAAAAAGATTTCTGCGTGCATCGGGCTCTCGGCAATCCTTGAGAGAAGCAGGATGAACGCTAGGCTAACCGTGAGGGGTAGCAAGATCGAAATGAAGTTGGCTCCTTCTTCAGCAAGGCAGTTTATCCCATCTACTCTGATAGCCGAGGCGGTGAAAAAGTTCGAGCAGGCGTTTGATGTTTCCGTGAACTGCACTGTTGGCGCAGAAAGTGTGGGAATTCCGGTCGTACGAAAAATGAAAAAGAGGATTGCGGTAACTTGAAGGAAGGAAAGGAAGGCAAGTTCGCGGTCAGTGGCAAGCTGATAATTGTAGAAGGCGTCGACGGCTCGGGCAAGTCTACACAGATCAGGCTGCTAGAGAAGTGGCTGCGGTACGTGGGCGTGCCGGTGTTTTTCACCGAATGGAATTCCTCGGCACAGGTCAAGGAAATCATTTCAAAGGGCAAGAAGAGGAACCTGCTCACGCCTACCACCTTCAGCCTGCTACATGCCACCGATTTTGCCGCAAGGTACGAGCGGAATATCTTTCCCCTATTGCGCGCGGGGTATGTCGTGCTTGCAGACAGGTACATCTACACCGCATTTGCACGGGATGTAGTCAGGGGCTGCAGTCCCGAATGGGTACGGCAAGTCTACGGCTTTGCTGTCAAGCCGGACATCGCATTTTACTTCAGGGTCCCAGTCGAGATCTCGTTTGACAGAATTGTGAAGAACCGACCCAAGCTGAAATACTATGAAGCAGGGATGGATCTCAACCTGAGCAACGACCCGTACGAAAGCTACAGGATCTTCCAGAGCAGAGTAGTCGAGCAATATGAATCGATGGCCAATACTGAAGGGTTCACTGTAATTGACGGCGGCGCAGACATTGAAGAGCAGCAAAAGCAGGTGAGGGAAAAAATAATGGAATTACTGCCGAGGAAGGATTTGAAAAGGAATGCTATCTCCGACTTGGGAGGGATGGTATGACGGCGGCGCAGATCAGAATTGAACCGCGGCCACTCCGGCATTACGGCAAGGGCATCCCCTACATTCAGGACAAGGAGGTTAAAGGCAGGCTCATCGTAATAGAGGGCCCTGACGCCTCCGGCAGGAGCACGCACATCGGCCTGATAACCGCCAAGCTCGAGGCTGACGGCCACGCGGTCCTCAACACCGGCCTGAAG
>JBOGQL010000076.1:0-5188 GCA_050748985.1 Nitrososphaera sp.
ACCTGAAAGAGGCTGTCAGTTTTCTTCAGCGCTTCGACTCGGGATCGCCTGAACACCATCGACTGGAGCAGGAGATGGTTTTCGGGAATGACCATTCCCGTCTGATCGTCAGAGTATCCTATCTTGACCGTATCGTCCTGAACCCGCAGGATGTCCCGGTGGATGTGCACCATGTTTGTGTCCCCGTGCGCAAATCCAAGTTCCAGTGCCTTTTTCCTGACATCAGCTGTCCCCCTGGCGGAACCGATGATCGCGACGCCGAACTCGTCGCGGAAGCATTCCAGTATCTCATCCTTTGTCGGTGCTCTATCTTTGAATCGCATAAACATCTGGTGGAGGTGCATCATCCTTGAAGGTACTTTGAAGGCATCGACGTGCAAGTTGGCCCCGGGGATAAAGTCCCTGACATCGTCCTGGTGGTGCGGATTTCTGTCCCATTCTATGGAGTCCATGACAGGCTTGGCATCTTCAAGGTCCGCCCACCTCCTGATTAGTTCGACATCGTATCTTGTGATGCGTTTTCCAAACTTTTCTATCAGTGGCTGCATCACTCTTCCCATCCCTGACACGTTGCAGCTTCCCTGAATGACGTATCTTTTACCTGCTGCCTCTGAATAATTTACGCGGGAATTGTGAATCATGTCCGCCACCGCCTTTTCCCCATGCCTATCCTCTCCGCCCTGGAATATCGCGGGCTTGTCCATGGGTTCGTAGAGGCTCTTCTTGTTGTCGTACCCTCCTCCCTCCTTGGCGGCGTCAATGACCAGATCGCTATTCTGGACCGCCTCGCTGACAGGTCCTGCTATGCTGTAGCCCTTCTCCCTGAAGGCGCTGACCATATTGGTAGGGACGTAAACATTCAGGCGGTTTTCAAGGGCTTCCCTGACCTTATCGTCTACCGTATACTTTGCAACGCCAACAAACTGGATCTCCTTGTCTGCGGACAGGGCGCTTGCAAGCCTCCTGCCTATGTTTCCGTATCCGTTTATGAACACTCTGACCAAAATCGATCACTTTTTCGTAAGATCTGCAATTTTGAGATCTGTCGGATGTATTAAATACGTTATGGAAAATAAGGCATCAAGTCTGGATCGACTGCACACCGCACTAGCTTTAAATACTGTAGACGCGTCAACACCTCCGGAGTTTCAATGCAAAGAGGCGTTCTTTTTTGGCACCAGCCGGCTAATTCCGAGTAATAGTCCACTTCAAGGTGAGGTTCTCCCATGAAAGCGCTGGTAATCGACAACTACGATTCGTTCGTTTACAACATAGCCCAGCTCCTTGGCGAGCTTAAAACAGAACCCACGGTTGTAAGAAACGACAAGATTTCTTTGGAGGACATCAGACACATGGATCCTGATGCAATAGTGATATCGCCCGGGCCGGGGCACCCAGCGGATCGCAGGTATTTTGGTGTCTGCACCGATGTGATAATAGAACTCGGGCCCAATACGCCGATACTCGGCGTATGCCTAGGCCATCAGGGAATCGTCCATGCCTACGGCGGCAAGGTGATTAATGCTGGAAAAGTCAGGCACGGCAAGACCAGCCCTATACAATACAGCGAAGACCGGCTTTACGAAGGCGTTGCAAATCCTTTTAGGGCAACCCGATACCATTCGCTGGTAGCTGAGCAGAATAGTATCCCGGAATCACTCGAAGTGACGGCGAAGGCCCTCGACGACGGCGAGATAATGGGCATCAGACACAAGAAATTCTTGATCGAGGGTGTCCAGTTCCACCCGGAGTCCGTCCTGACAGGGGAGGGTCGCAAGATCCTGCTCAACTTTATATCAATGGTGAAAAGATGAAGGCGCCGGCAGACTTGCGCGCGGTGATTAGAAAGCTGGTGGCCAGATCAAACCTGTCGGATCACGAGGTGGCAGAGGCAGTCGACGCAATTCTTGAAGGCTCCGCAGGTGACGCCCAGCTAGCTGCGTTTCTCGTTGCCCTCTCAATGAAAGGAGAGACTGCTGACGAGATAAAAGGAGTACTGGAGGCCATCAGAAGGCATGCAACTCGAATAGCCCCGGCAGTGAGCCGGCCAATAATTGACACCTGCGGAACCGGAGGCGATTCGATAAGGTCGTTTAACATAAGTACTGCGGCGGCAATAGTCGCATCTGCAGCCGGGGCTTGCGTTGCCAAGCACGGAAACAGGTCGGTATCCGGCCTTTGCGGAAGCGCGGACTTTCTTGAATACGTAGGTCTTGATCTGGATGCCTCTCCAGCCAAAGTACAGTCATGCATCGAGTCGGTGGGCATCGGCTTCCTTTTCGCTCCAAAATTCCACCCTGCCATGAAGAACGTGGCAAATGTAAGAAAAATGCTTGGGATCAGAACGGTATTCAACATGGTCGGACCCCTGAGCAATCCCTGCACAAACCTTTCGGGACAGGTGATTGGTGTCTTTGAGCCGTCGCTTCTGGAAGTATTTGCTGAAGTATGCCAAGGATACGTCAAAGAGGCCATGATAGTTCACGCTGCTGACGGGTTTGACGAACTTTCGAACACCTGCGAGAACGACGTCTTGTGGCTGACTGGAGACGGTCAGACGAAGAGGCTGCGTCTGCACCCCCGAGTTTTGGGCGTTTCTGTCGGCAAGCCGGAGCACCTTGTCGTAAGTTCGAAAGAAGATTCGATCAGATCCACACTTCAGGCAATTTACGGCAAAGCGCCTGCTGAAAAGCAAGATATAGTCGTTTTAAATGCGGCTGCTGCCCTTGTAGTAGCCAAGGTTTGCCCCGGCCTGAAGCAAGGCGTATCAACCGCAAGAGATGCGATAACGTCGGGGAAGGCCCGAGAAAAACTGCAAAGCCTGATCCGGTTTTGCGGCAACGAAGGCAGACTAGAAGAAGCAGAGAAAAAGTTCCTCTAGCCTTTTACTACTCTGTAAATTAGTCTCCCTTTTTCTTCTTGTCCTCTGTTACGTCCTCGATGCCAGCGTCCGTAACAGTAAATCGAACGTCAGAGTACGGATGATATGGGCTATCGATTATCCGGGCTATCCTATCCGTGCCGGCCTTCCTGAGGTATATTCTGTACGTCGATGCGTGTCCGATCACATTTCCGCCTGCAGGCTTGGTTGGATCGCCAAAGAACGTGTCAGGCGTAGCCTGCACCTGGTTCGTCACTACAATTGCAACGTTATAGATTTCTGAAATTCTTACCAGTTTGTGCATGATGCTGTTAAGGCGCTGCTGTCTGTCGGCAAGTGTTCCTCTCCCGGAAAACTCGGCACGGTGTAGAGAGATTATGCTGTCAATTATTATCATTCTGGCCTTGAAATCTTCGATATACTTGCCCATGGACTTGATAATCAGCTCAAGGTGGCTGCTGTTGTACGTTTTGCATATTGCCACCCTCTTCAGTATTTCATCTGAATCAAGCCCCCTTGACCTTGCTATCTGTTCTAGTCTTTCTGGCCTGAAGGTTCCTTCTGTGTCTATGAATATGACTCCGCTGCCTAGACCTCCTTTCTCTACAGGCAGCTGGGACGTGGCGCACAAAGTGTGGCATATCTGGCTCTTGCCACTGCCGAATTCGCCGTAAAATTCGGTAATAGCCTGAGTCTCTATGCCGCCAAGCAGCAGTTCGTCAAGAGCCCTTGCGCCGGTGGTGCAGCGTAGCAAGGCTTTTCTCTTTTCAAGCTCAATGTCCGCGGTAGTGAATTCGTTATCCAGCAGCCCGCTCTCCCTTAGCAATTTTTGGGCGGCGATGATAAAGCTCGCAGCGGTCTCCTTCGAGCCGCCCAAGTCAGAGGCAAGTTCATCTGGCACGGTGGTAGCCAGCTCCATGACTGAACTTATGCCTGCTTCCTTCATCTTGCGGGCGGTGGTTGGCCCTACTCCCTCGATATCTTCTATTTCTAATTCTACCACGTTTCTGGAATCCGTCATCCTGTCTTATCCTTCTTGAATGCAAGTATATAACAACTAGAGCACTCTTGGGGGAGGGGGTATGCAGTACGCGCGTGGCGCAGACGGATTAAACAAAATGGAACATAAAAAAGGTGCCTAGGACGTGCCTAGACCCACCTCGCACGAATTACTTTCTCTTCTTACCCTTCGACTTTTTCTTGCCACCAGACTTTTTGGCCTTGCCGCCTCCGCCGCCTGCCCCAATCTTGAACATCTTCGTCCCACAGACGGTGCATGTTCCGGTCAACGCGTTCCTGCCGTTTTTCATGGTTACAGCCCTCTCTCCCTTCATTTCCCTTTTTGCTTTACATTTTACACAGTATGCCGTCGTTGCCAACAGCCGTAGGTCTTATGCGCTTAGATATAAGAATAGCTCCACGGGAGCGATTTTTGCCACGTTTGAGTGCAAAATGCGCCCAAACATCGGCATTTTTTCACACGCCAATTGAAAAAATCTTCATCGAGTGCTTCGCTGAGACCATTTCTAGACAAAAAAGCAGCTGAAAGCTTGATCCCGCCGCATGTGTATTTCTGAAAATCGCTGTAGTTCCCTGAAGAACATGGTTCAGAAATCGGCATCCGTAACGAAGAAAAATCGACCTTCAGCATGCGTTTTACGTCAAAAAATACCCGGTAGAGTAGCGTTTTTCATAGCATGACGTAGCAATCGGTTGCAAAGTTGCGACCTTTTCCGAACCCGGCACTTGTTATATTTTTATATGATCTTGATTTTAGGCATATCGAGTTGGCCGCGAAAGACGCCGGGCACCCTGATCCGTCGGCCCTGGGATGGGATGATCTGGTCACGTTGAAGCGCAAACTGTCCGGCGATCTTAAGGTACTGACAGATAGAATTGTCGACGTTGATAAGATTCAGTTTCATAAGATAATCAGCCAGATTAAGGATCAGAGAACTTTGCTCGATAATCTTGTGGAAAGGCAGAAGCAGATTCGCACTGAAATTGAGAAAAGTAATGACAGCCTGTTGGCCGTGAGCGAAAAAATATCGCAGTCAAAGAATTTCCTTTCACTGATGGAGGCTAGACTCCCTTCTGAAAAGGAGGAGGAGCTGCATGCCGCTGTCCAGAAAAACCAAGTACTCGTAGAATCGGGGGACTACAAGAGCGAAAGAGAGAAGAATGAAATCCTCTCCAGGGCAAAGGATGCGTCTATGAAGCTGGAGGCCATGAGAGCGACACGCACCATACGGGAGCAACTTGCCATCTTGAATCAAAATTCAGCAGCCATAAACACTGTCATACTTC
>JBOGQL010000077.1:0-2866 GCA_050748985.1 Nitrososphaera sp.
AGATGAGCGCTCAGTGCCCCATCCAGTAGTCGGTATACGTGTTGCCATCGACATCACGAAGGTGCTTCCCCTTTGAAGAAACAACGAAGAACGGATATGGAGAGAAGTACCGTATGTTGTGGCTAACTCCTCCCGGAAAAACTTTCGATGCGCGCGAATACAGTCGCATGGACTTTGGAGTCTTGCGCTCGTAAAACTTTACAATGTCGCGCATAGGCGTATCTGCGTGCAGTCTGATTCAATTTTAATCCTTTGCTTTATGCCCGTACGTACAGTCACACGCAAACATATTGCCGCAAGGAAAACATATAACGGCGCATTTCAAGATGCTACAAGGATGAACTGCCTAAAGTGTCACCATACACACCAGGTTCATGATTTCAAAGCTGCCGGTGTGGATTCGCTCCTGCGCGTTGGCAGGTGCCTGATACCGGGGTGCGAATGCTTACAGTATGTCGACAAGATAGAAATGATAGACGAGGATTGACTGTGACTATTTGCCTCTGAGGGAAGGCGGGATCTGTGCTTCTTCCTCGGTTACCGGAGGCGCAGGAGGAAGCCCGTACTGCTCTCTTAGGGTTCTTTGTTGATCGAGCAGAACTTCGTCAGAAAACCTGGGACCGATGTGACCGAACCAGACCCACAAGACGATTACTATTGCAAGCGATACCCCCATCACCAGAATTGACCACGCAACTATCTTCATGTTATGGCTATAGTACCCGCCTTGGGGCGCTTCACGATGGGCGCACATGTCTACTGGATCCTTGAACGATGCTTTTTAAAAATATTCGCATTTTGCGACAAGATAAAATAGCATCGCGATGGAACGATGTGCGATGATAGAGCAGAGGCTTTCCTATCTTGGCATCACGCTGCCCGCTCCCCCAGCTCCTGCAGGCTCGTACGTTCCTGTCGTCATTTCAGGCAACCTTGCTTTTGTGGCCGGGCAGATCCCTATGGAGGAAGGGCAAGTGAAGTTCGCGGGCAAGGTGGGAAAGGACCTGACTCTAGAGTCGGCGCAGCAGGCTGCCAGACTTTGCACGATAAACGCCCTTGCGCAGCTAAAGCTGGTCCTCGGGAACCTTGACAGGATTGCCCGGTTCGTCAAGGTCACAGGATTTGTCAACTGTGATCCGTCATTTACCGATCATCCGAAGGTGATTAACGGCGCTTCGGACTTGCTGGTGCAGATTTTCGGAGACAGGGGGAGGCATGCAAGGGCAGCGGTCGGGGTTAACAGCCTGCCTCTTGACAGCGCGGTCGAAGTGGAATTCGTGGCGGAAATAGGCTAGCCCAGCTTCTTGTCCAGAGTCTTGATAAACTCCTCTAGCTTGTCCTTTGGGATCACGGCGCCGGAGGCCCTGTCGTGGCCGCCTCCGCTCCCGCCAAGACTTGACGCGACGTCGTTTACGAGCCTGCCAAGATGGACCTTGCATTCCGGAGATCCGCGTATTGAAAATATGTATGACTTGATGTCACCTTTTAGCTTGTAGACCATGGCCACGGGCTTTTGCGAAGCACCGAGCACGAAATTCACGACCATGCTCGACGATAGCTCCACGGTGCTGGGCGCATGAGCAACATTGTCCAGCTTTACGATCGATTCCTGTATCGTCTCCACAGCGCGCGCAACACTCTTGGCGTATTTCTCTGCATACTCAAAGCCGCCCTTTACGTCGTGCGGGTACTTCATCTTCCCAAGCGTATCAAGCGTCATGAGTAGGAACTCATCGTCGTGCTGGTTGGCCGAAATCATGTAAGAGAGCGCTGCGGCCTCCAGCATCAAAAATTGCCTGTCAAACCTCGGAATGATCTCCAATGCAAGCGGCCTGGTTTCCATGTAGTCAGTCAGAGCCCCCATGGCCGCAAGAAAGGCGGCGTGTGCAGGGAGCTTTTTCTTGTACCTGCTGTACGCCTGCACGCTTGTACACTCGTCAGTGGTGTGAACCAGTGTCACGCCTGACTTCTTCAGTGCCTGAGCAGTTTCCTTGCTGATATCGTGGTGGTCGATGTAAGTAACCTCCGCTCCAGTAGAAGCGATTGTTTCCAGAAGCTGAACAAACTTTTGCTCGTTCTTCTTTGATAGGCCCAGGTCGCATACAAAGAGCTGATCAATCTTACCGGACGATGCGACAACCTTCTCCAGTTTCAAGATAAGGTCCGAATAATCAACAAGTATTATTTTGGACGGATCAAACGCAGCCTTGATGATGGCCCCGGAACATATCCCGTCTGCATCTTCTTTGTGAGATACGCAGACTATCGACATCGTCCTGTCTTGGGATTTAGCGACCCAGATTTAATGCTTCGTCGATTTCGGATAATAGAAAAAATGACGCGGCCGTCGTTCAAAGGATCACAGTAACGGTAGTTCTTTGCGTGTTTCCGGGAGCCGCATTTTCATGGTGCGCCTGTCGCCACCTTTTCTGTGGCATACCACCGACAAAGGTGGCACAGGCAATCCCAGTATAGTGCGTTGGGCTATTGGGAATGGCAGGCTGAACACCTCGCCGAAGCTTGGTGCTTACACCTCCATCCCATCAACGCTATCTTCTATAGCCGCCCTTCTCCTTGCGGAAGGCTGTCTTTTCTCGGGAAAGGCTTCGTCCTTAGATGCTTTCAGGACTTATCCTAAGCAGCTTAGCTGCTCAGCGTGCCCTGTCGGACAGCTGATAAACCAGAGGCTGCGCTGCCCTGTTCCTCTCGTACTAGGGGCAACTTCCCCTCAGACAACCGCGCCCCTGTCAGGCAGAGACCGACCTGTCTCACGACGGTCTAAACCCAGCTCACGTTCCCCTTTAATGGGCGAGCAGCCCCACCCTTGGCTCCTGCTGCAGAACCAGGATGGGAAGAGCCGACATCG
>JBOGQL010000078.1:0-6134 GCA_050748985.1 Nitrososphaera sp.
TACCTCTTTAATTCTCTTGACTAGTCCGCGCAGCTCTTCGTTGTCGTTGAATTCATTGAGGCGAATTGTGGAAAGTCCGAGTGACTCCAGTTCTCCCATAAGATAGTGCTGTTCATGCGTGTCGCTATGCTGAAATTGCATTCCCATAAACTGCACTTCCTCCGATTATTCCACCATCGCTCTTCCTGTCGGCAACCACTTGATCGGGGTCGGATTCGAAATTGAATGCCTGCTCCTGCTGATTTCGCGAATCGATCTCCTCGGTTCCTGTAGACCGCCATCTAATCATCTTTTTCACCTGCCTTGCGAAGCACGCGGTGCAGAGAGCAATACCGTTCAGTTCGGCAAGGCAAGTCCGTTCGGCAGCACACAGTTCGCAGACGCTAGACATTGCGTTAGGGGGGATCGTTGAGGCACGATGATTTCTCATACTTTATCCTTCAATCTCATGAAATTTATTTTGCTGTCTGTGCGAGCTCGTTACACGTCAGTTAGTTCCAGATGTTCCCTCTATTCTTGGCGATCTTCCTCGAGCCGTTAGATTCTTCAGTAGAATAGAGTCAAAAGACATATCTATCATGACTTCTATGCTCCGCAAGAAATGAACGTCTCAAAGTCGATTCGACCCAGGTAAGCAAGAGACAGACTGGTCTGCACGTATTGCAAGGCACGAGTTGCGGAGACAATTGAGCTGGTGCTGCACGTAGGAAGCACTAGCCAGCTCGTTTTTCTATTCCTTTAAGGTCACTAACTGCGAAAAAACGTAACATTGAGGGCGAGATTCAAGTTGTGAATCTTGTCCTTGCTGTATCGATGCCCTGTCGTATGACCTTGAATGCCTCCTGTGCGTCGTCATTAGGGATGTCTTCGACCTCTAGGTCGCTGCCATCCAGCCTCAAGTTTAGCTTTAACGTTGACCGTAGCGGTCCCTTGTTTATCGTCACATTCAATATATCGGCGAAACTGTAATCCGTGTAAGTCTTTTTCAGGTGAAGCATCGATGGTTTCCTAAAGATTATCCGCTTGTCGGTTATTGCAATTGATTCCAAGTGGATGGCAGGATGATACTTTTTCTGTTTCATATACAGGATGACCTTCTCATCCGCATCCAGCATCTTTGAAATGTCGGAGGGCACATTATCTTTCTCCACATTAATAGGTGCATCGCTTGGAATAAAAAACTTCTGTCCGTTGCTCACGTAACGATACATCCATAAGATGCATTAGTTGTCGAGGAACAGCTTGAAAATTATCGGCAAGAGAATTCAAATGATTGCGGTTTTGCTACGCCGAATCATAGGCCGTAATCTTGATCTGATGGAGTTGGTACTCTGATATTTCCTGCATTTCCTTGAATGGATGGCAAAGGTAGCAATAGCCGCAATTCAGACAGGGAACGCTCCGCCGGGCGCACCTCTTGCAGTACCCATAGGCTTGCTTCATAGGCCTGAGATATTCGTGTCCTCTAGGCAAAGCCACAGGTTTTCTAGTCTGCAGTACCTCGGGATTCCTGGCTTTCATTGCTTTTGGCTGTCAATTGTATGTCTCAAATGCGATATAGGTTTTCTGATAGATTCCTACTGCCTTCGGATTATGTGTCAAAAAGAGTGTGAATCCTCGCAGTAGAAAATCATTCGTGCAGACCTTCGAGAATTGTCCCTGGCAACATCAACAAGACCGAAATAAGTTTATCTAGAATGTGATCTATTACTCCACATGGCTCCAGAGAGTCTTTACCTGCGAATCAACGGGGTACTTCCAGATGTCAGTGCGGGTGAAGGTCCGTGCACATCGCTTTCGGTGATACACCAGGGCTTCCATCTGCTTGTCGATGCCGGGATTGGGGTGAAAGAAAGCTTGAAGAAAAGCATGTCGGGTTCCGGTCAGAGGTACGAACCAAATGCAATCTTGATCACACACGGAAGGATGCATCATATTGCGGATCTTTCTGCATTGCTAGGTGATGGGGTCGGAAAAATCTACTGCACCTCTGAATCCGCAGAACGGATTACAAAAGAGTTCCCATCCTTGGGACAGAAGGAATTTGTTAGGGTCAATCTTGGGCAATCATTTGAGGTCGGGCCGTTTTCTGTCGTGCCAATAGCAGCTGACAACTCTGGCGACCAGCCCGGCGTTCCGGGATCTGTAATTTATGTAATTACAATAGAAGGCAGGAAAATAATCGCGGGGTGGGATTTCTTGAAGTTGCCCAACGCAGACGAAAGGATCCTCTGGAACCCTGACCTGCTGGTTCTGGGGACGGAGTCATACAATGAGCACCCTTCAACGGGCATGATTTCAGTGTCCGAGGCTTATTCTATCGTGAGGAGATGGAACGCAAAATCATGCTACATCTTGCATTATAGCGGTGAAAAGGACAGGGAAGATGCAAAGAACCAGTGGCACAGAGGTCCGGCAGGACCATTGTCGCTGGATGAACTTCAGAATGCGGTTGACGAGCACCTTCGCATATCGGGCCAGGAGGGCAAGTTTGTGATTAAAGTTGCCAGAGAGGGAACGACATGGACTCCACAAGAAATCAAAATAGCCGCCGAGGAAGACGATGCGCCAATAGGTCCAAAGATAGAAGTCGAGGCACTGGAGAAATACATAATTTCAATCGAAAAAACGCAGGAGGGCAAGGTGGCGGTTGCCATCGAAGATGCTATCAACCGAATGACAGCCGAGTTTCTCAACCCAAAGGTCGGAGAAAATTCCCTGCATGGAGATGCCATAAAGAACATGATGATGAAAGGACCCGAACTGCAACTGGTAGTCTCTGGAAATAGCGTCAAGGTTGACATAACAAAGGGCAAAAAGCCGGTTTTCGCTGGCAACATACCGGTAAGCGAGAGGGACTCTAAGAAGCTAGTCAGATACCTTCACGAGAACTTTCAATGAGCCTGCTGTTGTCAGGCCGGCGCGACGACTGCCAGGGTTATTATGCAAGTGTAGAGACGTATTCGAATGAAGTGCGGTATCACTTCTCGTCAGCTGAGAAATCGACGGATAATTTCGAATACCACCGCCGGCTTTTCGGCAAATGGGGCATGTCCAGCATCTTCTACTAACTCTACTCTTGAGCCATTGATCGACTTTTTGAACAAAGACAAATACTTCAATGGAATTAGCCTATCCTCCTTTCCCCAGATGATCAGCGTCTTGATTCCGGCTATCTTCCCTAACCTCTTTTTGCCGATCTGGGTGTTGACGCTGTTTTCATATGCCAGCCTGAATGCTTCCTTGGCTCCTGGCAGGCCAATTCTATAGATGAAAGCATCTACCAAGAAATCAGGAATTCTTATCGGGTTAGCGACCAGCTGCTCAAAGACTCGGCGCACAGATTCCCTCGTTGGGTTCATCGAAGCAGCAAGATATTGTTCCAGAAGAGGCGTTGGCCCGTTCAGCATCCCCGACGTGTCAACCAGCACGAGCCTGTCAATGAGGCGCCTATGAGTGATTGTTGTCTCCGCGGCGATGAACCCCCCAAGTGAATGACCAACAAGGCTTACCTTGCCATCATCAATCTTGAGGTCGTACATTAGCTGCGCAATAAAGTCGGCATATTCTTCGATACTGTAATGCATGCCACATGATGGCTTTTCGCTCATTCCAAAGCCGGGGAGATCAACAGCAATGGTATGGTGATCCAGAGATAGCGCAAGTGGGATATCTAACCATCTGTCTGCAGAAGATCCGAGACCGTGAATGAAAAGGATGTGCTTTGCCTTACCGTGACCTGCTTCGAGGTATCTTGTTTTCATTCCGCACGTAGTGACCCATCCCTCGGCTTGCGAGCCTAACACAATTGATACTCCAGTCGAGTATCTTGTAAATATTCTCCGTGTCGACTGGGCACATACACCGGATCACGGCAATCGGCTAATTATCGCGGCGGTTCTGCTGATTCGCCATTGGTCGCATTTCTTGCGAAAAGATAGAGCAAGCGCATGGTTAACCCTACACCATAATGAAATGTTTATTACTGCCGGATAAGAGCGTGTCGTAATGAGATTCATAATCAGAGCTCAGATACCAACCGAAGCAGGCAACAAGATGATGCAAAATCCAGACAGCATGAAAGAAGTTGATTCCTACATACAAAAAGTCAGGGCAGAGGCTGCATATTTCTTTGAAGCAGGCGGGGACAGAACAATGGTTTTCATAGTTAACATGGAACGTACGGATCAGATGGCGGCGATCGCCGAGCCACTTTTCATGATGGGGGCGAAGGTTGAATTCCACCCTGTGATGCTGCTTGAAGATCTGAAGAGAGCTGGCGAGAGCATGACAAGGTAGCGAACGGGGTACCGGATTGATAAGAAAAATACCAAGGGACGGCTGATTCGTTTGACTACAGTTCATCCCAGGGTAATCTGACTTTAGCTATTCTTATTCCTCTTCATCTTTATTATCATTCACGGCTTGGCTTGTTGGACTAAATGCTGCAAGACCTACAACTGTTCCAAGAAACAGCAAGGCCTGCGATGATAGCTAGTTCAGAGTATTTCATCGATTAGCGGAGAGAAATATGAATTAAAACGCGTGAAGGTCCTTGCTAGAAGACCGTCCTACTCCAATGACCTGGCTTATAGAATCATTGTAACATAACATTGTACCTGTGAATTCACGGGATTATTGACCACAAAGGACAGTTTATCTAGTATGTTTTCGATTTTTAGGAATGACAGTGTCTGTATACAATAACGCGTTTATCGTCGGTTGCAGCCTCCTTACGGTGAGTTTGATCTTGACTATTATCCAAACTGCAAGTATTGTATATGCTCAAGGCCAGAACGCGACCGCCGGCAGGACTCTCCTTCAGAACCTGACAGATTCTATTGGTCTGGGCGATTTTCCGCTCGATGACGCTCTGAAAATAGAACAAACTAATCTCATAGCGCTCTATGCGGGAGCAATTGGTGCAGCAGGAGGTTTTGCTGCCGGTTTCTTGAGCGCGAATACTCTTGAGAGGCGCCGCAGAGACCGGAGCAGACAGAACAATCGAGCAATAGTGCGGTTCGAGCTAGAACGTTTCAGAAATTTCCTAGTGTCTCTTGTGGACGATGGTCATGTTCTCGGACACCAACCCAATCTCACCAATGTCGCGGAGACGGACACGGCCATGGTACAGAGAATAAGAGAAATGCTGCCCAATGGATCTAGCCCGAATGTAAAATACTTTCATCAGATGCCCGGGGAAGAAAAGATGAGCTCATTCAATGCAGATGAGTTGGAGTTCCTAGAGACAACGTACTTTATGATCAGTCAATTGCGGTCGCATAATCCGCCTCTGCCTGGAGCGAACATGTCTTTCAGTATTTCTGATACGAATCTATTAAAGCAGCGCTTAGATGATACGATAGCATTGATAAGATAATCATTCGCGGGTGATGCCCAACTTCAGTGTATAGATATGAAGGTCTGCTGAACCAAAACCTTGCAGGCGTGAAGGATAGCTTTCATAGGCTTGAGCGACGACGATCCAAATGATTCTCTCATGCCAACGGGATTACGTTTTTCTGTCAGCGTCTGCGGAATCGCTCTTGTCAATTTTGCCTGTGAACTCCTGCATGACGTGGGGACGTACATTTTCATAAATTACAAGGGCATTCCCTGCGGGGTCACGAAAGGTGCTGCAAGGACCGGGTGGAATTTCAATTCTGTTTTCTTCTTTCCATCCTCTAGACCTGAGCTCAGAGGCAGCGTTTTCGAGATTAGCCACGCGGTAAATCAACATAACATCTTTTTTTTGTATGTGATCCGCAAGCAGGACGTATGGACCCTCATTACTCGATAGCTTGATAGCTGCCACCCAGACGCCGAAGGCATTTATCTTCCACAGGAGCTGCCCTCCTAGAACGTCTGTGTAGTATCTTACAGAAGCGTGGATGTCCGGCGCAGGGACGTACAGAAAATCTAGTGACTCGAACATTGAACATCATTGCATATCACGCAGATATGATTCATATCCTTCTAGCCATGTCGAGGGATTCGAGGACTCGTGGTAGCGTAGGTTCTCAAGATGCGATATGCGCTGAAATCAGTTAGTGAAACAGACTCGCGGCTAATCAGTCGACGTGGCCGATTACCCATGTTGCGTTTTGTTCTTTGAAATGCGCCGAAGAATCTCT
>JBOGQL010000079.1:0-2979 GCA_050748985.1 Nitrososphaera sp.
CCTTTCAAGGGAAACTGAGGCGCGGCTCAACACAATGTCTACAGAGCCATGGATGGTCCTTCGCGAGAGCGATATTTCTCCCTACTCTTCACTTCTGATTGACGTTCACAAGTCGGTGCAGGCAGGAAAGATCCAGCTGAAGGACTCGGACAAGATGCTCCACTACATCGACGTAATATTGCGTTCCCTTCCCGAGCTTCAGAAGAAGTCGCAATCCTTGGAGGACCACCTAGAATCGTTGGGCCGGGAAGACAGCAGCACTTTCGCAAAGTCGAGGGACCTTGAACAAAAGACAGCTGAACGAAACCAGGAACTAGTGACAGGCCGCTACGCCAGGGAGCAGCAGGCGCGGCAGAACGAGGAAAGAAAGAAAGAAGTCGGCATCCTCTTGAAAGAGGCCGAAGATATCCTGTTCTCCCTGTCGGACCATAGATATTCGCTACATTACTAGCTGGCGTACGCTTCGTCAATGACCTGCTGGAAGGTCGAGTACGGATGTGCGCCTCTTAGCAGCTTTGGCGTCTCTCCTTCATAGAGGACAATGAAGCTCGGTGTCGAGTTTAGTCCGGCTGCCACTGCAAGGTTGTAGTTCTGCCTGACTAGGTCCTCGTGCCTGCCAGAGTCCAGGCATTCAGAGAATGCCTCGCCTTGAATTCCCACGTTGGCGGCAAACTCGTTCAGGCTGGCCTTTGTCACCCAGCCGGTGTTTTCGCCCTTCCAGTTATTGTAGAGCTCGTCATGGTATTCCCAGTACTTGCCCTGGTCCGCAGCGCAGTACGAAGCTTCTGCAGCCAGAGATGATGCCCTGTCTGAAAGGTCGTTTATCGGAAAGTCCTTGAAGAGGAATCTTGCCTTGCCCGTATCCACGTAGTTTGCCAGGAGTGTCTCCTTTGTTGACTCGTGCCAGCGGTGGCACCACGTGCACTGGTAGTCGCCAAATTCAACTATTGTAACCTTTGCACTGTCGCTGCCCAGCGCAGGAGCATTTTCAGTCGTAGGTGAAAGCAGCATTGTCCTGATGTCTTCGGAGCGGCTCTCGGAGTTCTGAGTACCTGCTCCAGATTTTAGAATCGTCGAGTTGCTTGTGGCCGAAGTTGAAAGAAACAGCGCGGCAAGTCCAACAATAACAATCCCTGAAGCTACAATTGCAACCGTTATCGTCTTTCGATCTGGCAGGAAGATGTCATCTCCATAACATCGAAACGACGCCGAGACCCGCTATGCAGAGCCCGCCGTACGCAACGAAATCCACTCCGAGGGCAGCGCCAAGAACCGTCACGCCGATACCAGCTGCTATCATTACGGCCTCGCCGGCCCTCCTCTGGCTCCTCAGAAAACCTCTGCGACTCCGCTTCATCAACCACATGAAGGAAGTTCTGGATGGTTTTATATAATTACCTGATTGCTGCGCATGAAGGTTCTGGATAACGCCACCATAATGATCATTACTAGGAGCCCGAAGAACACGTTGAACGCCAGAGAACCGGCGATCACTTTGTCTATTATCGACAACAGCTCCGTCATAGCAATCACGGATTCTTGCCCTGTCGGCGCCTGCTGCCTTATGACCTGGCCGTCAACCATATTGAGGAGTGGCAGGATTAGCCCGAAAGTGATTGGAAGGAAGAGCACCAGCCAGAGCAGGAACCCAGCGACCAGTCCGTACGCGGGCCCGTACCTGCTTGCTGACGCAAACAGCCTTGCGGACGCGCAGAACGGCGCCGAAATGACCAGTCCGATGATGCTACCTGCTACCAGGTGGAGGAACAATCCAAGCGCAATCGCATCCACCGAGTGGCTTTGATTTTGGAGCACCGCTGATGCGAGCACAAGGTAGAATGTCCCCACCGGCAGCTGCGCGACTTTTTCTGCAAGGAGAATAAGGCCGCTTATGGCAAAAGATGAGATCAGGCCCGCCGCGAGCCCAGAACTGGCGACGGCAAGCCTCGGCTTTATCCTATGCAGCATGCTTGTGCTGTTTTTCATCTTGCACTACCCGGGGACTTTGAACGGAACGCGCTGATCTTCATGAGGGAACTTGCTATGTACCCGAATATTGCGCCCCAGAGCATGTGGAATACCACCGCGCTTACCGCTATCCCCGTTACGAATTCGCCTGCTCTGCCGGAGAGAATGGTTTCCTGAAGGCTCTGCGGCAGCAAGACCGCGATTCGATCAAGTGATGGGAGGACCAGCAGCACGGTTACTGGCAGAAACAGCACAGCCCAGACCGCGATCCCCGCCGCGACGCCTGCAACGATCGCCTTGACAGTATTGGTCATTATCTTCACCCACCTGACAGATACAAGGCCGGTTATCGCGCCCAAGAGTGTCCCGGTCAGTATGTGCAGCGCAAATCCGAAATACGCGGCGCCAACAAAATCTCCGTAGCCGAGGCTCAGGCCCATTATAGAATAGAAGGTGCTTATCGGAAGACCGAGCTCTACCTCGGAAGCCGCGATTGCCGTCGAGATCGACCAGGTGGCTATCGAGCCTGCTATTGCTCCGTACAAAACTCCCTTGTATTTCGCAAGATTGAAGGATTGTGCCAGCATAGCCTCTAGTAACAGAATGTAATATTTTTACTTTTCAGTTATTCTTTATATATTTAGTTGGTATTCAGAATTGAATGATAGATATAACATAAAAAATTATCATAATCCATACAATTAGTATGTTCTCGTGACGTCGCAAACCATATCCTTAGACCGGCTTTGGAATTATCACCGCGTCGTCCGCCTTCAAGTCCTCTAGGACTTCCAGTAAACTTGGAGACAAGAATTTCGCCAATGCCGATCCCCACCAGTGTCCATATCGAAAACCAAGCCGCTCTACTGGCATCTTTGAAAACCCGAGACTTGTCCAAAAAGTAGTTACTCCAAGAATCCTCTGCTAGTTAATTATACTTTTGTCGGTATCCTAATGTCCGCAAGGGGTTAGGTCAATAGCACAGTGAGAAAATATAAGCGCGGCAACTAC
>JBOGQL010000080.1:0-7444 GCA_050748985.1 Nitrososphaera sp.
GTGCTTGGAGCATCAATGTCGACTGCAAACGGCGGCCTGCTTGCCATATCCAGCGTCATCTCTAGGAACCTGATACAGAGGGACGTCCTGCGAGGGATCATGAAAAAACCCGGCATGGAAGACAAGAAGTTGCTCAGAACAACAAGGATTGCTACGATTCCAATGATGGTCGCCGCGTTCATACTGGCATCACAGCTCCCACAGCCCGGCATTTACCTTGTTCTCGCGTTTGACATTGTGTTTGCCGGCGCTCTTGCTCCGCTTACGTTGGGACTCTTCTGGAAGAAGTCTAACATGCCTGCCGCCGTCGCATCGCTCGTAGCAGGAACAGCGCTGAGACTCGTGCTCTTCTTCTTGATTCCTCTAGAGCTGGCTGGTCTGGACTCGATGATACCTCCGCCGATATCGTTTGCGATCTTTATAGGCGTTGCACTTGCCACGCAAAAGAGGTTTCCGGGAGAGCAGAGGCACGGAGTCGTCGACTATGTGCCCCCAGAAGAAGACATCATCAGGGGAGAAGATCTCAAAGGGTTCGTCCCTCCAACCGGCGGCAAGCTCGCGTAGCCAGAAACAATATTTAGCAGAACACCGGCACCTACTTTCATGCCAAGCCAAGGGTATGCGACCATAGGGCTAAAGCCGGCAATCCTGGCGAAGCTACAAAAGGGCACCGACGAGTGCTATCCCGGCATGTTCCTGCCCAGCGCGCTGATAATAATGATGAACGAAATAAAGCGCGGTTTATACTCCATGGGGATGCATAACATGAAGGTGGATTTCTCGGGTCGCTATACGTCACTTACAATCAGGTCTGACGTAAAGAACTGGCTTGAGCAGAACTACGAGAAGCTGAAAGAGAGCTATGACAGTAAATACAAAGCAGACAGCTTCACAAAGTTCGCTGGAATTTTCATGCTCAACATGTTTGAGTCAAAGGCTGCGGCTCAGGGCAACGTGGTCAGGTTAAAAGAAGCTGATTACCGATGGCTGGTGGACGAGTACGAGAAGCGCAAACTGGAATACAAATCAAGGCACGGCGTCCAGAGTTTTGAACAATTCGCAGACTTGTTCCTGAGGGACCTGCTGGAAAAGGTAAACGCGGCCAAGAAGATTCTGACACTGTGAACCCAAGTTGAGTCAGATCCAAAAGCGGGGTTCAACAGCCTATGGTCGACGGTGAAATATGGGAAGCAAGGGACATGAATGATCGACCCATCGAATGACTATATTTTTTTACTCTTTTGCCCATGTTAATGGCCGCTGATAATGGCCCTGAAAAAGCTCATAATTGATATTTTGTCGAGATCCCCGAGCGACCAGTATTCTATTTTTCGTCAACTTGGTGGCAGAACCCCGATGTCCGAGATACTTAGGGCCATTACAGAGCTTCAGAACCAGAAGGTCATTCATGTCGCCGACTACCGCAGGGCGAAGAGGATGGGCCTAGAGGTACCAATTTATTCACTGGCAGCAAGACGCACGCGAAAATTAGACACTCACGGCCTTCTTGCCGGCGTCACTTCGGAGAGATTGGTAGAGTATGGATTTGTCGCCAGAAACCTTGTCCCGAAGAGCCGTAAGGCGACTGTGCTTGATGTCGGCTCTGCCGGCTCAGATCTTGTGAAGGCGATCAGCGAATTTGGAAAGAAATTTCGCGTGCTTGGAATCGACCTAGAACAATGCTGCTGCGATGCCAGAATGGACGCGCGCTTCATGGCTATGCGCAACCAGGTTATAGACCAGATAACTTGCGTAAGCACCATCGAGCACATCGGACTCTCTTCCGGCGTTGAAGACGAATCCGGAGATCTTAAAGCGATGAGAGAGATGCTTAGAGTGCTGAAAAAGGGGGGAAGGGCGATCGTCACGGCTCCTTTTGGCACGGGCCGCACGCCCGAGTACCGTCTGTACGATAGAAAGGCTCTGGACAGAATCCTTGGCGACTTTTCAGTCGTCAAAGAAGAATTTTACCGATATGACGCCGGCATTTGGAAGCGATGCAGCGAATCTTTGGCAAAGAAGACCGAATCAAAGGTATCAGACTACTTTCACAGCGCCGCATGCGTCTGCCTCTTGCTGGAAAAGCGGTGAATTTTTAAAAGTAAGTAGTATTCTACCAGAAGGGTGGATACAAGACACTCTTTTACCGGCAGGAAAATAGATCCCCCGGCCGTGTCTGCAAACATGAGCACAACGCGCTTGATGGAATTCTACGGATCTACGGGCTACAATGCCCGCCGGCTCGCCGAGGCAGCAGAAATAATGCGGGAGATGATAGACACCGATTCCACGGTTTGCCTCACGCTGGCAGGCGCCATGACTCCAATAGGCCTCGGACGGACTATATCCGCGATGATGGAGGCAGGGTTCATAGATTGGATAGTATCTACGGGAGCAAACGTCTACCATGACCTCCACTTTGCCTATGACCTCCCTGTAAGGCAAGGTCACTTCGACGTGGACGACGACGTCCTTTATTCGAGGCAGATCGTGCGGATTTATGACGTCTACATAAAGGAGACTGGGACACTCCAGGCACAGGATGTCATTGTCCAGAAAGAAATCAAGAACGCGAACAACGTCCCGCCGAACGCGTCAACAGCCGACATCGCGTACGCTCTTGGCAAGGCGGCCGAGGAGAACGCCAAGTATCCAGAAAAATCGTTCCTGGTAACAGCTTACCAGCTGGGAGTTCCGGTATACATGCCTGCCATAGGCGACTCTTCAATCGGCCTTAACTTCCTCCCTCTCCTGCTGCAAGGAAAGGGAGTGTTTCCGAATGTGATACTGGATGTAGCCGAGTCCGCCGCGATACTGTGGAAGAGCGAGAGATCAGGTGGGTTGGAGCTGGGCGGAGGAGTTCCAAAGAACTTTTTGCAACAGACTGGACCTGCACTTTACCAGATATTGAAAATAAAGGAAGGAGGACACGACTATCTTGTTCAGCTCACAGATGCGCGCCCTGACACTGGAGGGCTCTCTGGCGCAACGCTTCAGGAGGGCAAGAGCTGGGGAAAGATAAAGACATCGCATAAGGGCAATGTCATAGTGTACGGAGATTCCTCGGTGTACTTTCCCCTGCTCTGCTCTTACGCGCTATCTGTGTGTAAGCCCCGAAAACACAAACGCATCTACGACAAGAAAAATGGCTGGCTTGAAGAAATGAAGCGGATTTACTTCAGGAGAAAAAAGTGATCACACAAAACTTTCAGACTTTACAACCCACCTGCCGGCTTTCATTTTGAGCTCTATCCGTCCCACCAGCTTGCCTCTGGAAAATACCTTGGCGTATTCTGTGCTGCCGCCGAACATCGCGGACAAGAGGCTGCGCTTTTCGCGGTACCCGGACTCGACAACCTTGGCTCCCAGCTTGCTGCTCACTTTCTTGATTGCGTTTCGCGCAGAGGACCAGTCTCCACTCCACGCTATCACCTCAAAGCTGCCAAACTTGATGGTTCGCATCGAGTACCCGGCAAGCCTTGCCTCGAACCTTTCATTATTCTTCTTTGCATAGGAGTTCATCCATTCGACAGCGTTGCCTGCCTTGCCCTGTTCGATGCCAAAATTATCTGCTTCTGCCAATCCTTTCCATCAGGTCACGTGCCTTTTATTTGAATAAAAACTTCATATCGGACTCTTCTTTATCCTTTGGGATAGATGTCGGAGTCAGAGCCAAGGTCCTTTCCGTGCAAGGGCTGCGGCCTTCCTTTCTTGGCAAGGCCACCCTACGAGGGATACGACATCCCCTTGGCCAAGCCTTGCTCAATTAAGGATCACGACTCGCCGCAGCTTTACGAGTGCGAAAAATGCAACCACAGAAATGTGCTTTACTGGTGTCACCGCAGATAATTCAGCGGGGCCTTTTGACAGCGTCAACAACCTGCTAAAAGAGTGCGGGGGAGTTCACGACATGTAAATATAAAACCGCGGGGGAGATCGCATGATGCGGGCATTTGTCGCCGTGGACGCGATGAGCGGCGGGGCGATCAGCAAGCTGCAGAGCGAAATTATTTCGTCAACAGGCTGGACCACTAGGGATGTCAAGCCCGTCCACTCCAATAACTTTCACTTTACAATTATCTTTCTCGGCGAGATAAATGACCTAGAGGCGGAGAGAATTAAAGAAAAGCTGTCAGCCGTCCACTTTGAGCCATTCACGATTTCATACAGCGGCGTGGGCGCGTTCCCGACGTCGGGAGCTGCGAGGATAATCTGGATAGGCGTAGACAAGGAGGGGGCCGCCAGGCTTGCAGAGCTCGCGGGCAATATCGTTGCGGCTCTTTCGGAGCTCGGCTACCGGCCCGACAAACCTTTTTCGCCCCACCTTACGATATTCCGGGTAAAGGCGAGACATCCTGTCAGCCTGACAGGATTGGAAAAGTACCAGGGCGCGTCTTTCGGCATGGACCTCGTAGAAAAGGTGGTTCTGAAAAAGAGCGACCTCACGCCTTCGGGTCCGGTCTATTCGAACATTTATACCGTGGAAGCCAAGAAGTGAACCCAAACTTGGTTGACCTCCACGCCGTCATCGCGAAGGCGCTGCCGCTGTGCGAGCCCCTGAAAGGTGAGAACAAAGAACTGGAAGAGGTCGCGCAGCTGGCGATGAAGTTGGTCAAAGAGCGCACCGCAGGTTTGCATGAAGTTGCCGGCGTCTTCTTTGGCGGCTCATTTGCAAAAGGGACATGGCTGCGTGGGGATGCAGACATCGACATTTTCGTCAAGATCAGACCGTCCGTTAACGAAGGGAGATTCGAAGAGCTGGGCAAAGAGATCGGATTGAGCGCTCTCAAGGCACATAGGCCGCAGCTCAGGTATTCTGATCACCCCTACGTGGAGGCGTTTATCAGGAAAGTCAGGGTAAACATCGTCCCGTGCTACGAAGTCGAGCAGGGAAAGTGGCAAAGCGCTGCGGACAGGTCTCCATTCCATACGGAATACGTCAGCACCAATTTTGATTCTGAAAAACGAAACCAGGCGCGGCTGCTAAAAAGGTTCTTCAAATCCTGCGGGGTATACGGCGCAGAAATTTCTACCGGGGGCTTTAGCGGATATGTCGCAGAAGTGCTTGTCCAGAAATACGGAAGTTTCGAGAGCGTGCTGCGGGCCGGATCCACCTTTCGGGAACGCCGGGTCATTGCAGTGGACGACAAGTACGACCCTGACATAGTCAAGGGATTCCACAGCTCACTTGTTGTTATCGACCCTGTTGACATAAGGCGAAACCTCGGGACGGCGATCTCGCCAGAGAGTGTTGGCACATTCATGCTTGCTGCAAGAGCATTTCTCGACAGGCCATCGCTGCGGTATTTCAAGGTGGGAGCCGACGAACCGGTCTCCAGGAAAAAAGAGAAGATATATCGCAACCTGATGATAGTCGAGCTCAGACACAGGCAAAGAAGCCCCGACATAATCTGGGGTCAACTGAAACGGTGCATGAACGCGATAGCCAAGCAGCTGGAAATCGCCGACTTTGTGGTGCTGCGAAGTTCGTGCGTTACAGACGAAAAAAATTCTGCGGCTCTGGCGTTCCTGCTAGAATCACTGACACTCCCGCCGTTCACCGTTAGGAAGGGGCCGCAGGTCTATCGAAGCAAGGACACGGCCAGCTTTGCCCTAAACGCGAGAAGCAGGTCACACGCCGCCTGGGTTGACAGAGAGATGAGGATCACGACCCTCGTAGACCGGCAAGTAACCGACGCGGGGCGTTTCATAAAGTCACTCTTTGGTGATCGCTGGGGCAACAGCGGCATCCCGAAGGATCTGGTATCCGACAAGGCCAAGATTCGAATTTATAGTGGAAGCGAAAAAAAGATCACTGGCTTGGCAAAGGAGGTCGTTGGAGATATCGTCTCAACAGCACACTTCATTTTTGGGCGAGCTTGACATAGAGTCTTCTGTCATTGTGCCGGTCATCTCGTACCCGCATTTTTCTCCCGGCGCTTACGCCGAAAGAATAGACGAGATGAAGTCTCTCGGCGTGACCTCCATAATGATCGGGAACGGGAAAAACATGGTGAACGGTCTCAGCATTGCTGGCAAGGGTTGCGTCGGGCTCGTTGTAAAAGCAAAAATCGGCCGCAGAATCTATGCTCTGAAAATAAGGAGGGAAGACTCGGACAGGAAGTCCATGGAAGCAGAAGCGCGCCTTCTGATGATGGCAAATGCCGCTGGTGTGGGCCCACGCCTTGAGGCGCATACGAAGAATTTGATCGCAATGGAATTTGTTGAAGGCCAGAGCATATCTCACTGGATTAGGAGTGCTTCGCGCAGAGGGGTGAGCAGAGTCACGAGGTCGGTCCTCGACCAGTGCTACTCGCTTGACCGGGCGGACCTTGATCACGGCCAGCTGAGCCGGCTCGATCGCCATGTGATCGTGTCGCCAGATGCAGGCGGATTTCCCTGCATTATCGATTTTGAAACCGCCAGCACGGGGAGGAAGCCAGGGAACGTGACTGCCGCAGCCCAGTCGCTGCTCCTGTACGGGGCTATCGCAGGTCACGTGAATCGAATTCTGGGAGAGGTTGACAGGGACAATGTCATCCTCGGGCTCCGGAAATACAAGGCGAGAAAAACGAAAACTAACTTTTGCGAGCTTCTGGAAAAACTTCCGATATAGATTATTAATCTGGAAACTCCATACACTGCTGGTTGGCAGAGCGCGACATCAAGATACGCAAGCTGAGGGATGTGAATCTCAAGGGGGGAACCGTAATTGATGGTTTTCCAAGCATCGGTCTTGCTAATGCCATTGCGTCAGAGTGCCTGATCCACTCTCTCAAGACAGAGTTCGTGGCTGTGCTCGACTCTCCGTTCTTTCCGGCTCTCTCCGTTATCCGCAACGCTGCGCCAAACTTTCCGGCAAGGGTTTATGCGAATGAAGAATTGAAGCTTGGGATCTTTGTATCCGAGCTGAACGTTGACGCCTCACTGTATCGCCCGGTCGCAGATGCCATGCTGCAGTGGGCAGCTGACAATGGTTGTAATCTCGTTATCAGCGCCGCGGGGATTCCGTACACAGGATCAGCAGAAGGCGAACAGCCGGACCAGAAGGTATACGCTGTCGGAAGCACAAAAAATGCGCTGAAAAGGGCCGACCAGGCGGGAATACCTCACCTCGAAAACGGCTCGATAGCAGGGATCCCTGCGGTTTTGCTCAATGAAGGTTCCTGGCGCAAGCTCGACGTCATCGTTCTCCTTGTAAGAGTGCTCAAAGACGCCCCAGACTTTAGGGCGGGGGCGGCGGTAGCGGAGGCGTTTACGAAGCTAGCTCCAGGCGCGTCGTGCGACATTGCGTCGCTTCTGAAGGAAGCGGAAGTAACGGAGAACACGTTGAAGAAGATAAGGAGCGCGCCGTCGGCGGATTTGAACCAGCAGGAGATGTATGGCTAGATCCCGCGTTTGGATGTCCTAGCCTGGTTTCGCCGTACATGCAGGCCAAAGTCCC
>JBOGQL010000081.1:0-1584 GCA_050748985.1 Nitrososphaera sp.
GCGGTCCGATGCGTCCAATCGATCCTTGCCGCCTGCGCCCTCGATCACCACCGGGCCGGAAGTAGCGATGCGCGTCTGCGGCAGATAGACACGGCGATCGCACAGGCAAGCCAGCAGACTCGCGCCGCCGAAGCAGATCGGTCCGAGCAGCGCCACCAGCGGTATCCCCGTCAGCTTGGCCCGCAGCGCCTCGCAAAACAGCCGGCGAAACGCACCCAGTGCGGGCAGGCCTTCGTCCACTCGCGCGCCTGCCGAGTCGAGCACCAGCAGCACCGGCGCCGCGTGCTCGCGGCCGCTGCGCAGCAGGCCTGCCAGCGCATCCGCCTCCGCGACGCCGATCGCGCCGCGGGCGATCGCCGGGTCCGTGGCCGCTACGTATACGCGCCGGCCGCGCAGCACGCCGCTCGCGGTCAGCATGGCGCCGGCGCCGCGCGGCTGCATCACGTTGCCGTCGAGCAGTGTCGCGACGCGCTGCTCCGGGCTGAGCTCGCTGAAGCGCATGGCGCTGCCCTCAAGCGGCGAGGCACCAGCGGCGGATGATCTCCTCGTAGGCGTCGACTGCCCGGTGAATGTGCTCGATCAAGCAATACTCGTCGGTCTGGTGCGCCATCTGCGGTTCGCCGGGGCCGAGGATCACGGTGGGCGGCGCGCGATACGCCTGGCTCAGCGCGGCCGCATCGGTGAAGTAGGTCGCGCTGCGCGCGACCGGACGCGCGCCCAGCAGCGGCGTCATCACCTCGAACACGCTCTGCACCCAGGGCTGCTCGGGATCGGTATGCACGGCCTCCACGTCCATCATCGGCTCCAGCTCGACCTCGGGACCGAGCTGGCGCGCCAGGTCCGCGAGCAGTGCGCGGTGATCGACTGTCGGCACGGTGCGGATGTCGATGCCGATGGTGGCCTGGTCGGGCACCGAGTTGATGTTGAGCCCGCCCTGAATCGTGCCGACGTTCAGCGTCGCCTGGCCCATCAGCGGGTGCGGCGGATTGGAGAAGCGGAACGCCTCCAGCTTGCCGATCGCCCGCGCCGCCTTGTACACCGCGTTGTCGCCCTTCTCGGGCATGGAACCGTGCGCGGTGACGCCGCGCGTGCGCGCCCGCAGCCAGAACGCGCCCTTGTGCCCGACGAAGGGATAGTTGGAGGTCGGCTCGGCCACCACCACGGCGCCGGCGCGCCCGAGCGCGCCGTCCTGCAGCAGGCGGAAGGCGCCTTCGCATCCGGTTTCCTCGCCCGCCGTGATCACCAGCGTCACGCCGGGCGTACGCTCCAGGTGCGGCGCCATCGCCACGGCGGCGGCGACGCAGGCGGCCACGCCGCTCTTCATGTCGCTGCTGCCGCGTCCGTACAGGCGGCCCGCGTCGGTCTCGCCGGCGAACGCGTCCTTCCTCCAGGCCGCCGCACCGAGCGGCACGACATCGACGTGCCCGGTCAAGCACAGCGGCGGGCGCTCGGCGCCGCCGATGTCGGCCAGCAGGTTCACACGGCCGGGGCCGAAGCTGTGATAGCGGGTGCGGTAGCCGGCGTTCTCGAGCAGGCGCCCCAGCACGCGCGCGCAGGCCTCCTCGTTGCCCGGAGGGTTGACGG
>JBOGQL010000082.1:0-5389 GCA_050748985.1 Nitrososphaera sp.
TTACCTCACCAACAGCCTGATCGGCCGCAGTCCAATCCAAGGGCCATATAGGTTTCAGCCATGATCCATTCCAGAAATCTTGGCCTATCGCGGTTTATCCTCAGTTTCCCGAGGTTATCCACGTCCCTTGGGCATGTTGACTACGTGTTACTGAGCCGTATGCCACGCCTTGCGGCGTTGACTCGCATGGCTTAGTCCCACTCTGATAGCAGTCGGGTCCGGCAGGATCAACCGGAGTCAATCCATTTTTGAATTAAAGAGTACGGCCGGACAACCTGTTATTGTGCGGGTCGTTTTAGGGTGTTCGTGTGACCAATGTCAGATCCAATGGTTAGATCGGATCTCCATGCTATGATCGCAACTGGAGGTCAGTGAATCACAAAATGGCACCAAGACCAAGAATCATCACCGACGCCGCCTCAAACGTTACGTTCGCTCCGTACTTTTGCAAGTCAATGATATAAATCTTTTCACCTGTGAGCGTAAAACGTCAGGCAACACATCAATCCGGACAATGAGCGCGTCGGTTTCTAGTGTTGGATGTATTCTGGAAAACTTGATAATAAAGTCTTTGACAAATATTTCTAGATCACTAGATTATCGATGTTGATTCGCGCGGATTCGACCGCCAAATGATATCAAGTAGAATGACGATTCGATATTGATCTTCGCCAAAGTATAATCTATATACCATGCGGGCGCAACTCCAGTTAATGCAAGAAAGTGCGGGCCATGGCAACAGCAAGCCAAACAGACTGGCAAGCGAAACGAGTCCATACCTTCTGCAGCATGCATACAATCCTGTTGAATGGTACCCGTGGGGCGAGGATGCTCTCAAGAGGGCCAGAGAAGAAAACAAGCCCATGTTTCTGAGCATCGGCTACAGCGCGTGCCACTGGTGCCACGTCATGGCCCATGAATCTTTTGAGGACAATGAAATTGCAAAGATAATGAATGAGCGCTTTGTAAGCATAAAAGTAGACAGGGAAGAGAGGCCCGACCTTGATGACATCTATCAGAGGGTGTGCCAGCTCGCAACGGGCACTGGTGGCTGGCCGCTATCGGTCTTTTTGACGCCGGACCAAAAGCCGTTCTACGTAGGGACATACTTTCCAAAGGATGGGGGTCACTATGGAATGCCGGGCTTTCGGACAATTCTTCAGCAACTTTCAGAAGCATACGCCAACAAGAAAAAGGAAATAGAGGATGCAAGCGTCGAGTTCACTCAGGCACTGGCACAGACTGCCAGGGATGTCGCGGCTGCCTCAGCGATGCAGTCACACGCTGCCGTCCTTGACAGGACGATTCCCGACGAAGCAGCGATAGGCTTGCTCCAGATGGGTGATCAGATTTACGGAGGTTTTGGTCAGGCCCCGAAATTCCCGAATCCGTCCAACTTGCTCTTTCTCCTGCGGTATTTCGACATTTCTGGAATTGGCAGGTTCCGCGACTTTGTGATCTTCACCGCCGACAAAATGGCTGCAGGTGGAATTCACGACCATCTCGGCGGCGGGTTCTCTAGGTATTCCACGGATCAAAAATGGCTGGTGCCACATTTTGAAAAGATGCTTTACGACAATGCGCTGCTTGTCCAGCTTTACTCGGAATTATACCAGATAGCGAAGGAAGACAGACACTTGAAAATGGTGAGAAAGACGCTGGGCTATGTCATGAGGGAGATGACTCACCCCGAGGGCGGATTCTTTTCTGCTCAGGACGCCGACTCTGAAGGTGAGGAAGGAAAATTCTATCTGTGGCGCAAGCACGAAATCGCCTCCGCGATTGGAGAACCGAACGCGACAGAAATCTTTTGCGAACATTTCGGAGTAACGGAAGGGGGGAACTTTGAAGGAAGCAACATCCTGAACATAAGGGTCCCAGCGAATAGTCTTGCTCAAAGGTACGGCAAGACAGCTGAACAAATCGAACAGACAATTACTCACGCCTCCGCCAAGCTCTTCGCAGAACGGGAAAAGAGGGTAAGGCCCGGCAGGGACGAGAAAATTCTAACATCCTGGAACGGCCTGATGATATCTGGATTCGTAAAGGGCTTCGCAGCCACAGGAGAAGAGAAATACCTGGACGCTGCCAAGAAGGCGGTAAGGTTCGTTGAAACCAGATTAGCATCAAGTGACAGCAGGCTCTATCGCACATTCAAGGACGGCCAGGCAAAGCTGAATGCGTACCTGGATGATTATGCCTTTTACGTCGGAGCACTGCTGGATTTGTTCGCAATCGATTCAAAGGAAGAATACCTCGAAAGGGCGATAAGATACAACGACTATATGCTGGGACATTTCTGGGATTCGAAGGATGGCGACCTATTCTTTACCTCTGATGACCACGAGAAGTTGATAGTGAGGACAAAGAACTTTTACGATCTGGCGATCCCAAGCGGTACCTCTGTGGCCGCCAATAATCTGCTCAGGCTGTACCACTACACCCAGAACGCGGAGTACCTTGACAAGGCAGGCAGCATAATGAAGGCCGGTGCCAAGGCGGCAGCGGAAAACCCGTTCGGTTTTGGGCAGCTGCTCATGGCGATCTACCTCTATGCAAAAAAGCCCGTAGAGGTTACGATCGTTACAGAGAACAAGAATTCAGGAATGGCCAGCTGGCTAAAGCGGCATTTTCTACCAGACGGCATAAACGCGATTGTCACAGGCTATGAACTGCGGTCACTGGAAAAATACGCCTACTTTAAGGGGCGCTCGCAAATTGGACAGGAGTATGCATTTGTCTGCAGGAACTTTACCTGCTCCCTTCCAATAAAATCGCAGGACGAACTTGAGAGGCACCTGACGGCTACGGCGCAGCCTTCGTGATGTCGATGGCGAGCTTTTCGCCAACGCGCGGGCTTCCCAACTTTTCATAACGCCTTTTCGGCATCGTGATCTGTATGACCGTCTGCGAGTAAGTCTTTACAATCGTCTGCGGCTGGGATCTCAGGATTGCTTCAAGTATGGGCCTTATCTGCTCTTTAACTTCATTGTCCGTGACGGCTCTGTCGATAGCTTCCAGCATCATCTGCTGCTGCGAAACGGGCTCTAGCTCGATGTCTTCGCTCAAGGCGAGAACAACGTTCGAGCCGGTGTCGGTCATCTGATTGATCCTGTATTTGATCGTGGATTCGTCCTGCATATGCATATAATCTGGTTACAGGGGCTACTAAAATCAATCCCTGAACAGCTCTTCTTCCTCCAGGTCCCTTTCCCTCTTTGAAAGGAAGATCAGGAATCCCGCGACGGCTGCAAAAAGCACCACGTTGATCACGAGGATGGATATGTCAGCTCGCTGCGAAAAGACGTACAACCTCGCAAACGCATAGACGGCGATGGCCGACAGCGCAACGATGCAACCGGCCTTGGCATACCTTATAGTACGTCTGTTCACTGATAAGGAGTACCGAGAAAGTGACGTATAACTTTAATCCGTAGTTAACAATGGTATATCGGTAGCCAGCAGCTATGCAACTGCTCAAAAAGTATGAAATAAAGTCAAAAAAGAAGATCATTGATTTCCTAAACAGCCAGCCCGCCGGGCGCATTGCTTCAATTGACAAGAACGGCTACCCTCAGGTCATCCCGATGAATTTTGTCTACTCTGGTGATGCAATATACATGCATTCGCATCCCTTCGGCGAGAAGCTGGACAACATCCGGAGGAAGCCTGATGTTGGATTCGAAGTAGACCAGCATATCTGCTTCCTGCCGTCGTACTATTTTCATCCAACAGACGCCTCTCAGGCGGATACCCTCTACATCAGCGTGGTCATTAAGGGGAAGGCGCAGATTTTGGAAGACAACGAGGAAAAGGCGCGAGCTCTGAACGCGCTGATGGAGAAGTACCAGAAAGAAGGCCGGTACGAGAAACTCGATGCAGGCATGTCCACGGTGCACGAAGTCGCGATAATCAAAGTATCGCCGCTAGACATGCGAGGCAAGTACAAGGTGGGTCAGCACTGGGCCCGGGCCTACAGGCTGAAAATGGCTCGCAACATCCTTGAAAGGGAGGGTCCTGATTCCGCAATGGCTGTTCTTGCCATAATGGGAATTGAAATTAACGATGATGGCAGTCTAATCATTAAGGAAGATCCAGTGATGTGACTAGTGCACTCCGTATCGAAAATTTTAATTACTTTTTCTTGCTAGAGGCTGGAAAGATCATCTGTCCCACGTCTTTGTACAACTTTAGGAAGTGCTTACCTTTATCGGTCGTGCGGTACTCATGATCGGTTGAAATGTATTCCAGCAGACCCTTCTCCAAGAGCACCCCCAGGTATTCCTTGAGCTGTGGAAATGACAAGAACGCCTTGTACATTATCTTTGTCTTGATTGCGCCGTCAAGCCCTATTTCTAGAATCGCCGCAGCGATGTCTGTTCGGCTTCTGTATTTCACCGACATGAACAGGGCGACGCTACCATAAAAACTTCTCGAATATAATGCTAGTAAATAATTCTGATCAACATATCTACATCGCTCATAGACGTGTTACCTCGTGACGTTTTTGATTGGGTAGTATTCAAGCCGGTTCAGTGTATTTACGGACGGCATAATACATCGAGAAAAATCGAATAGAAAATATCTGAAGCAGAGTTAAATACAGAAGCTCTATTTTTTTGGCGATGTCAAGCTTGGTTCTCGTAAAGCTTAACAGCTTCAATGTCCTCTACGACTTCGTATCGTTAGTTGATGAGGATGTCTCCACAGAATCATCCCTAGCCTTGGCCATGCGCCTTCCTCCTGCAATTATCGGCGCGTGCGTTTCGTTCACGATGGCGGAAGGACTTGTTAGGACTGACAATTCCGAAATGAAGTTCAGGACTACTGCACTCGGGCGCAGCTTTCTGCGAGAATTTCAGGGCATGAAACAATTCCTGTCATAGGAAAGGCATTACCTGCTACTCTACGTCGACCTTTTCCTTTTCTGCTTCCTTATTCTTTGCATCCTGCTCGTCCATCTTTTTCAGTTCGGTCTGCAGGAACTCCCTGTACTTGCTGCGCTCTTCATGCGTCATGGCATCTAGATTCGAGCTCAGGGCGGACCCTACGGCTGCGATCCTATCGATGACATCCATCGCCATGAACTTTCCTACGTTTCCAACCCGGAGCATCACGTCGATCTGCCTATGGATAATGTTGCCAAAGGATTCAAGGTCTGAGGTTATGTCGACGCCTTTCTTTGTGATGTTGTATTTCCCATCCTTGTCCTCCGTCACCAAGCCTTCGCTAAGAAGTCTGCCAAGTAATGGGTAGATGAGGCCAGGTGATGGCTTCCACTTTCCTCCACTTTGCAGTGCTGCCCTGTCGATGATCTGTTTACCTGTCATGGGCTGTTCGCGGAGCAACGATAGTATATACTGCCTTGAGAAGCCTCGGGGTATCGCGC
>JBOGQL010000083.1:0-3733 GCA_050748985.1 Nitrososphaera sp.
ATAGGGGAAAGCATGAAAAGAGGGAGTTCATTTCGCTGGAAAATGGCTACCATGGCGATACGTGTGGCGCCATGTCGTTGGGCTTCATTGAAAAGTTCTTCGGCGCGTACAAGCCCCTCCTGGCAACTAAAGTGCACCGGCTGCCAAGCCCCAAACTTTACGGCAGTCGCTTCGAAAATTCGTGTGATCTGGTTGAATGGTGTCTGGCAAAGGCTGAAACCCTGCTCAAGCATCGCGCCAATCGGTGTGCCGCCCTAGTCGCGGAGAGCGGTGCCCAGGTTGCTGGAGGTGCGATAATCTACCCGCGACGCTTCCAGAGCGAACTCTCAAAGCTATGCCAGAAATATGGCGTTTTGCTGATCCTTGACGAGATTGCAACGGGTTTTGGACGTCTAGGCAACATGGTGGAATATCTTGCGCAAAGATCAACGCCCGATATTGTGTGCTTTGGAAAGGCCCTTACCGGAGGGTATTTTCCCCTTGCCGCAACCCTGACAACCGATCGCATATTCAAGGCGTTCCTGGGCGAATATTCAGAGAACAAGCAGTTCTATCACGGCCATACGTTTACCGGCCATCCAGTGGGTTGCGCAGTCGCGTTGGCCAACATTGAACTTTATGAAAAAAATAGCCTGATTCAACGAATAACAGCAAACAGCAAGTACATTGCATTAAGACTGCGCGAAATAAAGGATTCTCCAGTGGTTGGGGACGTAAGGCACAAGGGGATGCTCGCCGGCATCGAGCTGGCAAGAAATGGCAGGCCGCTTCTGTCGCTGAAGAACTCACGGAGGACAAACTACTTTATCATGAGCGAGTCTCTAAAAAGAGGCGTTCACATGAGACCTCTAGGCAACATAATGGTGGTGATCCCGCCTCTTGCCATAGATAGGAAGAACCTTCATAAATTGCTCGATGTCCACCTTGAAGTATTGAGTGAGTTGGAGAAATTGTCGTCATCTCAGCCGGCTTAATTCTTTGTACAGTGTAGCCTTTGAAATCCCGAGGTTTCTAGCAATCCTAGCTTTTGAATAATTCTCGGCAAGCAGAGTAACGAGCTGGTTCTTGTTAATCACCTTCTGCGGCCTGCCAATGCCTTTGCCTGCAGCTCTTGCTCTCTCCATGCCGTCCTTTGTTCTCTGCACGAGCATCTCCCGCTCTCGCTCCGCGACCCAAGTCAGAATTCCTATCATCAGCTTTCGTACGCTTGGTTCCGTGGTCTGAAGAAAAGACTCTCTCGAAGAGCAGGAGATTAGCGGAGCGTATTGCTCGATAGCCTTTATCGCATCCAGCGTGTCCCAGAAAGTTCTGCCTACGCGCGATAGTTCGTACACCAACACGGCGTCGATCTCTGCCGTCTTTACAAGCTCGAGCATATCGGAAAAGCCCCGGCGCTGAATCGCGGGGACCCTGCCGCTGACAGCGGAATCTTCGAAGAAATCAAGGATCTGGTACTGCTGGCCATTGGCCCATTTTTCAAGAGCTAATTTCTGATTTTGTACAGTCTGCTCTTCAGTGCTTACCCGCAGGTATGCGAAGGCGTATTTCACGGGCTATCATGGCCTATGACGCTTAATTGTGCCCATGTCAACAAAGTTGTCCAAAAAGGGTAGTGACAATAAATGAACGGAACGCTCTGACGACGCCCTAAAACAAAGGTAAAAAAATGGAGCTATTTTTTAGACATTCCAGAAACGGGTCCTTTTTTGGGCGGCTTTGCCACCACCTTCAGTTTGCCGAAATCCGTCGATCCAGGCTGACATTATGATCTATCAGCCATTGCAACAATTTTGACGTCAAACCCCCGCTAGAACCACGCGAAATTGGTGCATTAGCCATAGATGCGTTTGAACGTAGCCCGCAGGCAATGTTGCTAAATTCGAATTTAGCAATACCGCATTCCTTCAGACTTGTGAACCAAACTTTTAATTATCAGTTTACAAGATCGAGTGAGCAAATGGCCGCTCCTTCCTCTGTCACCAAATGCATGGAGAAAGTCCTCGGGGGAGGATCCATAACGTTTGCCGAAGCCGAAGAGCTGGTAGACGCAGACCTGATGGCGCTAACAGAATGCTCCAACGCCATAACCCGGAAATTTGGCGGTGATACGGTAGATGTCGAAGCTTTGATAAACGCCAAATCTGGCAGATGTCCGGAGGACTGCTCATTTTGCGCGCAGTCGTCATTCTATGAAACAGGCATTTCAAAATACCCGCTTCTACCTAGCGAGGAGATATTGAAGAACGCCAGAAAAGCAAAAGAAGAGGGAGCTACGAGCTTTTGTTTGGTTTGCGCCTACAGGGATCCGCCCGAGAAAGATTTTCAACAGATATGTCAGACGATATCAGAGATCCGGTCAAATGTCGATATCGAAGTTAACGTGTCGCTAGGGTTCATGACTCCAGAGAGGGCCAAGAAACTCAAGGCCCTCGGAGTGAAGCGCTACAACCATAATCTTGAAGCTGCAGAAAGCTTTTTTTCGCAGATTTGCAATACCCATACCTTCTACGACAGGGTCAAGACCACCAGGATTGTCAAGGAGGCAGGGCTGGAACTATGCTCCGGCGGGATAATAGGTATGGGAGAAAGCATGAGGCAGCGCATCGAGTTGGCTTTCTCCCTTGCGGATCTGGAACCCGACGAGGTACCCAGTAATATTCTGATTGCAAGGGAAGGGACGCCACTGGCAGCTTATGAGCCGTTGAGCCCGCTCGATGCGATCAGGACGATCGCCATATGGCGGTTCATCATGCCAAAAACGATCCTAAAAATAGCAGGCGGACGGGAGGTGCACCTCAAGGATATGGAAAGGTTCGCACTGAAGGCCGGCGCGAACGGCATAATCACCGGAGGGTACCTCACGACCGGTGGCAACGCGCCGAACAAGGATATTGCGATGATAAAAGAGATTGGTCTCAAAGCGCAATAGCCTTGACCGGTATGCGAGAGAGCGCCTCAGCAGTATTCGCAGGCAGGCGTTGTACAGGCAGCTGCAGACAGTAATCGTAGGCGGCGCTACCTGTCGGGTCAACGGCAGAGAGGCCATCCACCTTTGCTCAAATGACTACCTCGGGCTGTCAAAGAACAAAAGGATCGCTAAAAAGACAATCGAATCAATGGAAGAAATCTCACAATGCAGCTCGCGGCTTATTGCAGGCAACCATCCGAGATTGATAGAGTTGGAAGACATGCTTGCCGATCATCGAAGGACTGAAGCGGCACTGGTATATCCCTCCGGCTACAGCGCCAACATCGGCGTGGTTACGTCAATTGCGGGCAGAGGGTCTACAATATTTAGCGACGAGCTCAATCACGCGAGCATTATAGATGCTTGCAGGCTCAGCGGGGCAAAGATCAAGGTCTTCAAACATAATGATACAGCTCATTTGGAAGAACTGATGCGAGGCACGCAAGAAAGAAAGATCGTAATTACCGAAGGGATCTTTAGCATGGACGGCGATACATCAAGTTTGAAAGCAATATGCTCTATAGCACGAGAGCATGATGCCGTCTCGATCGTCGACGACGCGCACGGAGATTTTATCTTCGGACCCCGCTTCTCTGGAGTGCCTTCCATGTTGCGTTCGCACGTGGACGTGCACGTCAGTAGTCTGAGCAAGGGTCTCGGATGTTTTGGCGGATACGTCGCTGCTTCAAGCAAGTTACGCGAGTCGCTCGTGAACACGTCGAGACAATTTATCTATACATCGGCGCTGCCAGCACACCTGTGCGT
>JBOGQL010000084.1:0-13672 GCA_050748985.1 Nitrososphaera sp.
GAGCCGAGGCAATGGAAATTGCGCTAAAGAACCACCCGACTGACACCGGGCTTGGAACAAGGAAGGTGAAAGTGCATGATTCGTTCTACCTGTCAGGCGACGACGCTGCCGGCTTGATAGGAGGGGATGAAATCCGTCTGATAGAATTGTACAATATCAAAGTTACCGGAGTAGACGTCTCCGGCGGCGCCCGGTCAATTTCGGCCGAGATTGGCGGGCATGAAATAAAGCAATCAATGCCAAAAGTTCAGTGGATCGCAAAGAATGATATAGTTGAGTACAAGGTTATGATTCCAAAGAAGCTGTACATAGGTGAAGAGTACAACACGAACAGCCTTGAGATCGCGCACGGGTTTGCAGAATCATACGTTTCTTCACTCAAGCCTGATTGCATGATTCAATTCGTGCGGTTTGGATTCTGCAGGATAGAGGACGGTCAAACAGCGATAATGACGCACAGGTGAGCAGCCAGTGAAGATTGCAAGAATCAAGGACAGCAAGGTGAAAGAGACATACGGCATCATCTCCGACGATGGCAAGCTCGTCGCCCTCAGAGGAGAGATACAGCAGCAAACCGGCATTCCCGTGCCGCCGAATATCAAGGATTTCATGTTCGGAGGATGGCTTGACGAGGTGAAACAGCACAACGCCAGGCTGAAATTCGTCCGCGAGATCGAGGAACAAGAACTCCTTGTCCCGCTCCCAAACCCTCCGAAGATTATTTGCCTTGCATTCAACTATTACGACCATGCGCGGGACGCGGGGCTCACACCACCCAACGAGCCTGTAATATTCATGAAGCCACGGACGACACTGAATGAACCATTCAAAGACGTAATTTGCCCCGCCTTTGTGACGCGCCTGGATTACGAGGCCGAGCTCGCCGTGGTCGTCGGCAAGCGCACAAAGAAGGTGTCGGAGGAAAGGGCTATCGATTCCGTTTTTGGCTACACGATATTGCATGACGTTTCTGCAAGGGACATACAGTTCAAGGACAAGCAGTTCACCCGCGGCAAGGGCATCGACACGTTTGCTCCGTGCGGGCCGTGGATCACGACCAAAGAGGAAGTCGGCGACCCCCAGAATCTCAAGATAACTACAAGGGTCAATGGGGAAATCCGGCAGAACTCGTCAAGCTCAAACATGGTGATCCCCATAAAGCGGATAATATCGATGCTCAGCGAGACGATGACCCTTGAGCCGGGAGACATCATATCGACCGGCACGCCTGCCGGCGTGGCGATGTCAATGAAAGAACCAAGGTACCTGAAAAATGGTGACATCGTGGAAATAACGATAGAAAAGTTGGGCACGATCAGACACCGCATCGTGTTCCAGTAAACAAACTTATAGCATGCAGTTTTCCTGAAAATATCGTATTGAGCGTCAGGCGCATGATCTCACCTCGCACGTACTTTACCAGGATGAACGAAGGGAGGACGGGCTGGATGACCGAGGACCAGCTTGTGAAGGAATGCGCGGAGTTTTTCACGTCAAACGGCTACGACAGGCTGGAGCGGGATCAGATTCTGGATCAGGGCAGTCAGGTCTTTAATTCTCTGCTCGTTGGGTCAAAGGGAGAGGGCGACGAAAAGGAAACGATCGCGACATACTTTCGACCCAGGCTCGACAGGTACGACGTCACCGTCTTTGGGATGCTCGAATCGATACTCTTTGACATTCTTGACAATTACGACTACACCAACCTTATGCTTGTGACGGATTCGCTTTCCTATCTGCCAATCACAAAAATAGAGGAGCTCGGGGTTGCTGTGGAAAATCTGATGGATGAAGGGATGTTTTTGCTGTTCCTCAATGGCAGATTAGGCCATGCACTTTTTGACGACTTCAAAAAGCTCGCGATGCCCATCCCAGTCCAGGACTAGGGCTTGTCCGCCCTGCTTATTCTTGTGATTTCGCGTTCCAGCAGCCTTGCGTAGTACTCGTAGGACTCTGCAAGCTTGCCCCTGATGTTTGCAAGCTGCATTGCCAAATTCAGGGCATCTAGGCAGGTTTCAAGAGATCTCTCTGTGGCAAAGTTATTCATCGCTTTATTGAATTGATCAGTGATCTTCCTCTGTTCAGAACTCTGGTCGTTTATGGTATTTGTGAGCTGGTCTATTTCGTCATTAGAACCCGGCGGTTTCTTTCCTTTCAGCCAGTCTGGCATACACATGACAATTCGAGGACAAATCAAATAAAACTTGCTTTTTTTCCGTCAGAGCGGGCGCGAATGGACGTTCGCCATTAACAATGTATTTATTTAACATTTTCCGATTGTCAGAGACGTATGGTAGTTGACAACAAGGGCAAGATTACCTATGTTCAAGTACTAAAGGAAGACCTTGCAATTTTCCACATTACTCCGGATAACGGCCCTGTCCCTGACTTCAAGGCGGGCCAGTTCGTCACTCTTGGCCTTCACGTTCCCAGCGAAGGAAAAATAATCCGAAGAGCGTATTCCATCGCGTCGCCTCCGGAGCAAAAGAAGCGCTTCGAGCTGGTCGTTCGATGGGTCAGAAAGCCGGTGCCGGGTCGTCTAACAACGGAGTTGTTTAGCAAGAAAGAAGGGGACGAGATCGCATGGGTCAAGCCAACGGGGATATTTACTATCAATGACAAGATGCCGGATGGCAGTCCGGAGAACCGAAGGATGGTTCTGATCGGTGGCGGTACCGGCCTTGCGCCTTTCATTGCCTATTCGCTCCACCTGAAGGCGATAGGAAGCAGGCGCGAGATAGTGGTTCTTCACGGAGCTAGCTATGTGGATGAGCTGAGCTACAAGGAGCTCCTTGGTTCACTGGAAGAGGAGAGCCTCGACCATGGCAAGGATAAATGGAACTTCCGCTACCGCGCCAGCATAAGCAGGCCGCAGGAGTGGTTCAACAGGACGTGGGGAGGGCAGAAAGGCAGGGTCGAGTCATTCCTGAGGCCAAAGGCGGGCAAGGATCTTTCTCCACTTGAAGAGCTCGTCGGCGAAAAGGTAACGCCGGAGAACACGACGTTTTACATCTGTGGCTGGCAGGGGACCGTCGATGGCGCACTTGATTACCTGGTCCCGAAAGGCTTTGTTACAGAACGCAACAAGCGAAAAGACGGAAGCTACGACATCAAGTTCGAGTCGTACGGATAACCTGCAACTTTTTTAAAGCCTTATATTTTCCTCGAAAGCCACTGAAAATGATGAGATTTGAATACGAGGAATTTGCAACGGTGGAGGACGTTTTTCTCTACCTTGTCTCTGTTGCGCCGTATATGAAGCAGGTCATGCCTGTCAGTTCGTACAAGGGGTACATCTTGGCCATTGTCCCGCTAACGCCGGTGTCCGGCGAAGTCCTGATGATGATCTACACCAAGGGCAAGCTGGAGCGCGGACTTCTTGAATTCGACATTTCTACGAAGAAATTCAGGCCGGTAAATGCTGTCGAGCGCGCGGACAGGAACTATTTCATAGTGCTTACGCCCAACAGCGCGACGCTTGCGGATGAGGCAATCAAGAACCTAGAGCGATAGTTACAGCCGCGGCGTCGCCGTCGCCGTCACCGACTTGCTGCCAGAGTATCTTGCCACGATTTCTTCTGGCACCTGCCCGTTGAATAGCTCCTTTGACAGCCCGCGCAGGTATCTCATGATCGCCCAGGTGCCGGCCTTGATAAGTGCGGCCATGAAGACTTTCATCGCCGGGCCGTAGGTCTTGTTGCGGATTATGATCGGAATGATGTCGTTTATAACGCGCAGGTTATGCTCCCAGCACCGCCAGAAGAGGGTGAACTGGGCTTCGTTCAGGTTGCCAAAGTGCATAGAGTTCTTTTCTGAAAAGTCTTGATAGAGGAGCGGCGCAACGAGGCCCCTCATGTGCATCTGCTTAAAGTCCTCGATAAGGTCAATGGTATACTGGGTCTCGTCGGGTGTTTCGTCAGGCCATCCAATTATCAGCGTCAACGCGGGGAACCAGTGGTTATCGTTCAAAATCCTGCAGCCCTCACTTACTACCGCACCCCATTCTTCAGGCTGGTAGGGCTTTGTCTTAACACCAAGGTGCTTCTTCACCATCCTGGGGGCGACCGTTTCGATGCCAAGGTTGGTTGCAAGCCACCTTCCATTCGCGACATCCATCTCGTTTATCTGAGACATTGTTTTGACAAGCTCGGGAGAGCTGGCGACGGCCGATAGAGTCATGTGCGTGGTGCCGATAAAGCGCGCGCCGGTTGCCTTCAAGCCCCTCCAAAGGTCTGTTATGGCATCAGCATTTGGAATAAAGTCCTTGTTATCGCAACCGTACAAGAGCATCTCGTCTGATTGCAGCCAGATGGAGTCAAACCCATAGTCGAGGTTCAGCCTCGCCTCTTTCTGGAGGCGCTCAAGTGGAAAGTCCTTCTTTGATCGCTTGTTGACATCGCAAAAGTCGCAACCCCTGCCGCATCCGCGCATTGCCTCGATCAGAGAGTTGACTGTCGGGCCCTGCATCATCGGGACATTTTCGATGTTCCTTACGAAGGTATGCAACAGTTCCGGCGCGTCGCCCGCTTCAAGGTCGTGGAAAAGATCAAGAGCGAGCTCGTCTGCCTCGCCAATGACCACGGTATCGATCCCGTGGATTTTCATCCTGTCAGGCTTTGCGAGCTCCCATGCGCCGTTTCCGCCAACCACAACTTTGAAATCAAATTTCTTTTTTAGCTGGATGATGGAAGCGCACATCTTCTTGAATTTCATGGCGACGTAGGACAGCTTTTCCGGTGACATTGTTGTAGTAACGGGCGCCATGCCGAGAGGATCCATAACATTGATCCCGACCACACTGGTCTCCGGCCCGATGCATTTCTCAAGCATTTCGGGGTGTGCAAGAAAGATCTCATCGCGCCTGTACTCTTTCAGCAATGCACCTTCTACTCTCCTAAGGCCACATTGGGCCACCTTGACTTCGCCTGTGTTGGAGTCGGTCTCAACGCTCGGGCAAAAGATCTTGTCAAAGACGAATTCTGGCAGCAGTTCGTAAGGCCCGCAGGCGATGAAGCCGTAGAGGAAATTCCCCCTGTAGTTCGTCATGAGGCTGCGGTCTGCGGTTAAAACAATCCGTTTGCCACCTTGTGCCACCATGCCGCGTATACCAGTTAGGCTATTCCATGTTTGGTGGCTATAAATCTATTACCTCGTTTCCAGCAGGCTAGTATAGCCCCTTTCTGTGGCCTCTGGTAAGTATCAACTTCAGCTTTGCGTGGTCTATCATGTTCAAAGCGTCCAAGAGCGTCACCCATCTGAAGTCTGCATGCTCGATCGAAATCCTGACCTGCTTTGTTGGAGTCGTGGCGAAATAGAACCTGACCTCTTTCTCGGATCTCATTCCGTCGCCCTTGAAGTACGAATACCTGATGTCTCCGATGTACGAGTGGATATCGAGGTCCCTGATCCCAGTCTCTTCACGAACTTCCCGGATAAGCGTCTGAATTTCACTTTCACCTTTTTCCTTGTGACCCTGAGGAAATCCCCAGAACCCTCTCCTGTTCCTTAGCAGCAAGAACTCGGACGATTTCAATTCTAAAGAAGGCTGATATTTGATAACTGCTCCTATCGACTGCTCAAGAGCCACGTCAAGTCAAACCAATAATTAAAGGCAATAATAATATTGTTTTTGCTGACAATGTCCTCAAGATCGAACATTGTCCCTTTGCTTAACCTATTAATATCGTGGTAAAACCTCAGATGCTGAAGTTCGGGCCGGTCGTCTAGTCCGGTAGGATACGGCATTGGCATTGCTGAGGTCGTGGGTTCAAATCCCACCCGGTCCACTTTTCACTTCCGAAAGAATTTCCTCTCTGATCTCGAAAGCGACTTTCCTTTGATACACTATCTGGTATGTTCGAAAAGCCAGTCGACTATTCGGATTCCAGCCAATTTCAATTATTCTTCTAAACGTTTCAAGGCCTGCATTCTGGATTATCGTACCTATTCCGTGTTTTCTTGCCCCGATTTCCCGGGCAACCGAGCGGGGGAGATTCTTCAGGATTATCTTGCTGCGCGCCCTTATCAGAGCTCCGCCGGAATCATTGCAGATTACGGACTCTCTTATGATGACTCCCTTGGTTTCTTCTTGTTTCAATATGCTGACGGCTACCTTTGAGTCTGCGAGTATGCTTAACACCTGCTCGATTGTTCCGGTCTCGGCCAGGAGGATTTTCTGTGCTGTCTCGAGTTTTATGCCTGAACGCTTTTCAAGCCTGCCGATTTCCTCAAGCATCTTTCTGCCAAAGTCTTTCTTCCCGTGAAATGCTCTCGCCAAGCATGATATTAAGAAGCTATCATGAAAAGATTATCCTTTTGCCAAGGATCGCCAGTGCAGAAGCAATTGTGCCGAGGCTGAGAACTTTCAGGCCGATCTCGAGCTTCCTTACATCCTCACGGCCCACGCTTCTTCGCTTCAGCTCCTTGTATGGTCGGGACATCCTTATCTCCAAGTAACTCGCCGATGCTGTCAGGGCCGCCACAGCCAGCGGCAACAGGTCTACAGAATTCGTCTGGATGACGTATCCTGCAAGAGCGGGCAGCAGGCCCCATGAAACGGCGAACCAAAAGTCGTTGTGGAACCGGCCGCCAAAGATCTCGAAATTGTACGCGACAAGAAAGAATCCTTCCAAGATTGCAATTATCGCAAGGAATGGGACAAAAAAGACGATGTAATAGATCCCGATGCCGTACGCGATCGCCAGAGATCCTATCATCATTATAAGCAGATTCCTTTTCGAAAAATAATTTCCCCATGGCTTTGCCTTTCTGGAACCGAGGGTGTCAGCAGCATGCGCGGAAACTCCAAGAGCAAGCGCATAGATTAATGCAATCGCGCCGACCCTCTCCCATGAGACATCACTGGCAATCAATGATCCAATGACACTAAAAGAAACGCACATGCCAGTGTACGGAAGGAATAGGAGCCCCACAAACATTCGGAACTTTATAGGGCCAAATCTAGGGACGAACCATTCATTTATTCTGGTTTCATTTGAGGTAGTCATGGCTTCTCCGCCGATACGATGGCGGCTGTCCCGGCGGTGTAGTACTTTAGCGCAACATTTCTGAAACCTCTGCTCTGCAGCGCGTGTTGAATTCGGGTCTCCCAATGCGATTTTCTTATGACTTCATCGAGCTGCTCAAAGACGACATTCCATTCTGGCGCAAATGTCGCGCAAAGACGCAATATCCTGAAGTAGATTCCCCAGAGCCTCTGCATGATTGGCCCGTCAGGGTATGTAAAATCGTGGAATATCGCAACGCCTCCCGGTTTCAGTACCCGCCAGCATTCGCCGACGAGAATCTCAACATCTACATATTTTGCCAGGTAAGACGATACAATTGCGTCAAAACATTCATTCCTGTATGGAAGCACCTCAGCGGTCCCTTGAGCCATTGGCAGCCCCAGTTTGCCCATTGATGCGCGGAGGTAATCGAAATTCAGGTCGAGCCCGACAACTTTCCTGCCCGACGAGTCAAGCAGGGTCGAAAGCACGCCTGTTCCGCTCGCCAGTTCAAGAACCGATTGATGATGTCCAAGGGCTCCCAAGATTTGAAGTTTCCACACATGATCCCGGCCAAACGTCGCACGTCGTACCACCTTATCGTAGCTGTGCGCGTTGGATGGAGTGAAGAACCTCCTTGCCGTCTCATGGCCCCCGCGGACTAGAACCAATAGCAGGAATATGGAGTAGCTTGCTATTATGCATTGAAGGATGGCGACAAGTAAATCAATGGCTACTGGGCATTGAAAGATCATCGCTTGCATTTCGACAACTGGCAGCGGGAGGTTTCTTTCGAAGAATCGGATGGTCAGACGGTAGTTGTGAAACGAAACAAGCGCACAAAGGGATTTCACGAATTCGTAATCTCGTTCACGTATTCACTCATCTCGATGCTGCTTGCACACCCTTCTCACCCCACGGCGTTCAGCGAAATAATGAGGAATGAGGGAAAAGAAACGAGAAAAGCCCTGGAGAGGATCGGCGTACCCACTCCTGAGCTCATCTCCATAACGGAAACGGAACTGAGAGAGGAATTCGTGGAGGGCGGCAACCTCTACGATGCCATCGCATCAGGAACATCTCTCGAATTGGCACGCGTCGCCGGCCTTACGACAGCTAGAATGCACAAAGCTGACTATGTTTTCATTGACAACAAGGCACAGAACTACCTCATCAAAGGCGACGCTCTGACAAGGACCGACTTGGGCTTCACGCGGAGGACCGGCTCGCTTTATGCCAGGAGCATGGATATCGCGACGTTTCTTGCCAGCGTGATGGACCTAGACAACTACGCTGAGGTAGAACGGATATTTTACGATGGGTATAGATCGGAAGTCGGACGCAAACTCCCGTACCTCTCCATCATAGTCCGCAATCTGTTGTCCATCGGCTTTTCTTCAAGCAGCAGAACCACTCTCAGAAACATGATTCACGACACGAGAGGGGTCGTTGATATCTAGATCGGAGGCAGCTCTGCCTTCTTGTCAAAGCCGCCAGATCCGAATTTGCAGTAGAAGCACTGGTCTGACTGCATGTGGGTGAGCTTTTGCACAGTTATAGCCCCCAGTTTGAGCGCGACTTTTGTCATGAAGCGGTACTTTAGCGGCATCGATGGGATAACTTCGTTGAAATAGACGTCATAATGATCGGGGCAAAATTTCAGAGTTATCTGTGCCCTCTGTCTGAATTGCGGGGAGATGTCCTTGTTATTCTCACTCACGGTCTTGGCAACACCTATCTGCTCCCTGATGTATTCGTGTTTGGGGCACGGACAGTCCTTGCCCCTTGGGTGCTTGTAGGCAGGCGTATTCTTCCAGTCAAAGTCTGGAAAATCCCTTTCAAAATCGTCCATCGTTGTCATGAATTATAGTTTCTCCACTTATAAACATGCACTTCGTGATTTTCGCGGCCCATGCACTGCCGGTTCGATTTAGGGCCACTGCGAGCTCGAAATTCTGGTGCAAGAGGCGGAGGAATGACAAAAAATATATTTTTGATGCTCTAACCACCCGTAAGTAACGTGGTACGAGACAGTGACAAGGCCGGCGGCGCAACTTTGACGGCAACTACGACAAACAGCAACTCTGGGGCCCAGGATTCCGATCCGAACTTGAAGACTCTCTTGGAATTCAAGAAGTCGGTCCAGGACGAACAGAAATCAGGGGAAAAAAAGATCGAGGAGATCAACACCAACCTAGAAAGCGTCAAGAAGCAGATAGATGAAGAGAGGATTCTGCTTGATGAAGTGCGCACGAAGCTGAAGCAGGTCAACGAGGAAAAGGACTCAGAGTATCCCAAGTTTATCGAGCTGCGAAACAGCCTCATTGATACAAAGAACCAGATGAAAAATCTGGACGACAAAGTGGGCGCTGCAGCCGCCAAGTCTCGCAAGGAGCGAAGCGACATGCATAACCTCCAGAGGACACTTGAGCAGATAGAGCGGGATATCCAGACAAAGAAATTATCAAAGGACGAGGAGCGGAAACTCGTTGCTCGATCCAAAGAGATAGCCACCAAGCTGCATACACTGAAAATGATGCATAAGAAAGAAGATCGGTACCGCACAATGTCGACCAATTATGACCAGCTTAAAGATCAGGTCAACCGGATCTTCAATGCGAAAGAAGAATACGGAAACAAGATAGGCAAGCTAAAGGAGGGCCTGGAAAAATTGATAAATCTCCGGGAGGGCCTATACGACGAACGAAGGAAGGTCATTCACACAGTCAGGGAGGCCGGTGCCAAGCTGCAGATGATTGAAACGCAGCTGAATGCCATCGCGTTCAAGAAATCGCGCATGCAGGCTGCAGAAGGCAGACAGAAACGACAAAAGGATGCTGAAGACCGCCGGGCAGCTAGGCAGGAAGCCATCCAGGAGCGTACGAAGCGCGACAAGGAATATCAAGAGAGGTGGAACGCGCTGAAGGAAGCAGCCCTCAAAAAGATGTCGAGCGGCGAAAAGCTCACGTTTGATGAAATGAAATTAATATTCGGCGACTCTGGCCCCGATTGATCCATTCTAGATACGTTTTTGTGGCAGCCATAACTAAGATGATTCCGGATGCCGGCAGAGAAGATCGAGTACACAGGCAAGGTCTACGTATACAGCAGCGGGATGCCGGTCGACCATGTTGCACTCGCAAGGGAAAAGTTGGCAGAACACGGTGTCAGCGCCGGCGACATCGTGGTTATTGAGGTCCCGGAGGGGGTCCCGGAGGGCTCTGTGATGGTCACAGTGTGGCCACACTACTTGTCGGTGGCAAGGGTCAAGCGCGTGAGAGACGGATCGATATATGCCCCGCAGCTATTCAACATCCAGCTGTAATCCAAAACAATAAATCTTGTAAGCGGATAATGCACCTAATGGATGCTGACGTTCTTTTGCAAGCGTGAACGCCACGGGGACTGCCCCGGCGAATGGCCCATGAATGAAGCCTGCGGGTCAAATCACGACTGCTCGTTTGACGTCAAGATCGCAAAATGCCAGTGCGACTGTCACCTGAAGAAGTAGATTGTTCTCGGTAACCTTTAATTGAGCTAAGATGATCATTCGATCTGGATAAAGGCAGGTAAATGTTAGGCTTCTCCTCATTTGTGTCCCAGCTAGAGGGCCTCTTTGGCGGCTCCGATTTCGATCCCACCAGTCCCTGGATGTGGGTATACATCTTGTCCCTGGCGGTCATTCCGATTTTCATGATGTATGCGCAGAAGTTCCAATCGCGCATTATCCTGAACGAAATTTCTCATTCGCTTGTAAAACTAAAGACGATGAAGGAGAATGCCAGAGGAGAAGCAATCGATTATGTCAAGGCTTCTATAAAGCCGTCAGCAGACGCTAGCGCTGGCGTCGACAGGCTCCTGGAATACTTTACTATAATGCCAGTTGACCTTGATCCAAGCGGCATAGTGCGCAAGCTGGACCACATCATGAGAACAAGGGACGACAGGATGCGAGCGGAGGTCAGAAAATTGTGCGGAGGCGCAACCGATCAGGATCTTTCCAGAATGGAAAACATTCTGGAAGCGGCGACTGCGCTCAACATGATCTACAAAGTTGTACGGCACTTTTACCTGATGGGCAAGAGGACGACCAGCATGTTTGTGCTGGTTCAGCTTCAGATGGTCATGCCGCTTTTGCTCGAGGAGGCCGAGGCGCTGCAGAAAGCGATAGGAGCCTTCAAGCTGGGGCAGCCGATAGGAGATAGCATAGGCCCGATGGTGGTAGGCAAGTTGATGCTCGGAAAGGAGAAGAAATTGGCGGCGAAAGAGACTGTTTGGAGCGAGGACGATTATAAGGGCAGGAAGCTCTACCTGCTCAAGGCGGAAGGTCCGATGGGGACCGTGGGAAGGCCGGGGGAAGCAATAGGCCGGCTCGCCGGTGACCTCGGTGTCAAGATAGATGCGATAATAATGATCGACGCGGCATTAAAGCTTGAAGGCGAGCGAACGGGTGATGTTGCTGAAGGGATCGGCGCTGCGATAGGCGGTATCGGCGTGGAAAAGTATCAGATTGAAGAGGTCGCAACGAAACTTGCCGTTCCGTTATACGCAATAATAGTCAAGCAGTCGATTCAGGACGCGATCACGATTATGAGGAAGGAGATTGCAGATTCGTTCGAGAAAGTCACCAACACGGTATATTCTGTGGTCGAGGACAAGACTTCTGAAGGGCAGTCAGTTTTGATCGTCGGCGTGGGAAACACTCTGGGGGTGGGCCAGTAGCAGTTGCTGTTTAGAAAGAAAAAGGAAATTAAGCCGAAGATATTCACAGAGGAGACCTGCCCGTCATGCGGCGAAAAATCCAGGAGAGATTTCAAAGACGGCGACTATATCTACGGCACTGGCACCCAGTGCAAAAAATGCTCTGCTTCTGGCACTCTCGTTAGTGCCATTTACGGAGAGTATCCTCCAGAGGTCAATAAATCCTAGAGCGTGATGACATTCACTCCCGATTCTGTCGGGATCAGGGTATGCTCTGCCTGAACGACTTTCTTGCTGTGACCTTCCACCAGTATGGGATATGCATGCACATTCTTTTTCTTGACTAGAACATCCACAAGTTGCCTCGCTTCGTTCCCGTCGTACTTGTCTGTCAGCCACCGTAACGCAAACGGAAGCGTCCTGTACCTGCTCCACATGACTTCCAAAAGCTCATCAGCATCCTTTTCCTTGACGGGCTTCCGTGAGGTTATCCCGAAAATGTTCCTCACTCTCCCTTCGTAGACGACGCCCTGCCCGTCCTTCGTGGTGACGAAAGGCTCTATAGCATATGCTTCGTTAGGGAGCAGCGCAAAAGATGATCCTCTGGTCCAGATGTTCGGTATGGATCTCCCGGCGTGGACTGTGTACTGCTGGAGGGAATGGCCGCTGAGGTTCTGGATAGGCCTGAAACCAAACTTGTTGATGGTTGCCTCGATGACCCTTCCGATGTCGCTTGCTTTGGTGTTCGCTCTGGCAATGCGAACGGCCTCGCCGAGCGCCCCTTCAGCCGCCTTGACAAGTGGTTCGAATTTTGGGTCATAGCAAACCGTGACGGCGGTGTCTGCGATGTACCCGTCGACCTGAACTCCTATGTCAATTTTGAGCACGTCGCCTTCCCGAACCAGTGTAGTGTCATTAGGTTCTGCAGTGTAGTGCGCGGCGATCTCGTTAAGACTTGCGTTGACTGGAAATGCAGGCTGGGCTTTCAAGGACCTGATTTGAGATTCGACACACTGACAGATTTCAAGCAACGTCGAACCTACGTGATATTTTCTGCGCGCGTCTTCCCTCACCTGTGACGCTACCTTGCCTGCCTTAAGGTAGCACTCAAGATTCATCATGCCGGCTATTCAGGACGAGCATAAAGTCGTTTCTTGTCGTCGAGACTCTTGGTCTTACAATTATCCTGCTAGTCAGCAATTTCCAAGGGCAAAAAGCACGCCATGGTAATCAGGTTTCGAATCCGTCTTTTCCGTATATTTTGACCAGTGCCCTGAGCTCCAGAGTGGTGATGGGATACTCCTGTTTTTCTTCCGAAAAGTCAAACTGTGGCGACATGAGATACCCCTTCTCGGATTTCATGTGCCCCAAGCCGAGCACGTGGCCAACTTCGTGGTTCGCCGAGTTCCTGAAGGCATGCGACGGAAGAGTCAGTTCAGTCTTGCCGTCGCCGTGGAGAATGAACGGCGAAAGGTATACTCTAGAGTCCATATTTCCCCCCACCTGCCTTACTACGGTGTATGCCCCCGTCTGGGACGGGTAATCGGGGAAGTCCTTGTAGCTGTCATAAATGTAGATCTTTACGTCGCAGGAATCAAGCGCGGCTTGGGACTTGACAAACCTTGCTGCAATGCTCCATTCCCGCGGGCTGTCCGTGTATTCGCGCAAAGCCTGACGCCATTTTTGTACTGCAAGCTTTGTCCATGCATAATACGAATTTGACACTCCTTCCTCCTTGAAAATGCAGCTGTCGAGTTCGCCTTTGTCCCACCGGTAGCTGGCAATAGGAACGAAATTTTCTTCAAAATTGACTTGATCAGAATAGTAGATGGCAGCAAGAGCCGGAGCAAGGTTTACCGATATCAGAACCATCGACAATGAAGCGGCAAGGAGTAGTCTTTTCATCAACCGGCTATTCCGAGGAATCGCCCATAAATTGTTATTTGCGCTTCAGGCGCTGATAG
>JBOGQL010000085.1:0-1505 GCA_050748985.1 Nitrososphaera sp.
CTTGCCCACCCGCTCGCGCTCACGCACGTCGGCGTGGACTTCGTGCTGGAGCGCAAGGCCGGCGTGGTCCGGTGCGAGGCGACCGTCGCCACGACCGGGCGCACCGGAGTGGAGATGGAAGCGCTCACCGCCGTTGCCGCGGGCCTGCTCACGATCTACGATATGTGCAAGGCCGCCGACCGCGGCATGCGCCTCGAGAGCATCCGGCTGCTCGAGAAAAAGGGTGGCAGATCAGGTCATTGGATCGCCAGGGCACGCTGAGCCGCCGCCCCGCCATCATTCAGTTTTATTTATGGACCGATGAGGAGCGAGTGATGGACGCCGCGGCGGAACTCGCACTAAAATCACCTATGGGTTTTCCGTATGGCAGGCGGACTCCGCCCGCCGGGCGTCTCTACTGAGGAGGGTGATCGTCCATGAACGAGCTGCGCAGAACCTTCTTGAAACTCACCGGCGGGGTGGGTGCGCTTGCTGCCACCTTTTCCGCGGGCCTGGTCGCGCTGGGCGAGGCACGCGCCGCGAACTGGAACACGGCGGGCTTCCAGTCGAAGTCCCTCGCCGATGTCATGAAGAACCTGGGCGCGACCGGCGCGGATGAAAGCAGGGACATCACCATCACCGCGCCGGACATCGCGGAAAACGGGGCCGTGGTTCCGATCGCGGTCACGAGCAAGCTGCCCAATACCCAGCAGATCTCGATCGTCGCCGAAAAGAACCCGTTTCCGCTGGCGGCGACGTTTGACGTCTCCGGGGGCGGCGAAGGCTACGTCTCCGCGCGGATCAAGATGGGCCAGACCTCCGAGGTGTGGGCGGTGGTCAAGGCGGACGGAAAGTACTACACCGCCCGGAAGGAAGTGAAGATCACCGTCGGCGGCTGCGGCTGAAGCGGGCGCGTAACGAGGAGAGGACGGCATCATGGCTGAACCGATGAAGATCCGCGCGACGCTACAAGGCAATGTCGCAGACGTGCGCATACTGATGATGCACCCCATGGAGACCGGCCAGCGCAAGGATGCCAAGGGCGAGATCGTGCCGCTGCACTTCATCCAGAGCGTGGTGGTCACGCACAACGGCAAGACCGTGCTCGACACGCAATGGAGCCAGGCGGTGTCGCGCAATCCCTTCCTGGGGCTGCGCATCAAGGGCGCAAAGTCAGGCGACAAGATCGGCGTGACGTGGGTGGACAACACGGGCGACAAACGCACTGACGAAGCCGTGGTAGGCCCGGCATCCTGAACCGGGGCCGGCCCGACAACGAAAAAGAGGAGGAGAACATGCCGAAAGCGCGCGGCAGGCCCGCCGCGATCCTGATGGCTATAAGCCTCGCCGCGTGGGGTGCGGCGCCGGCACTGGCGCAGTCCGACGCGCTCGAGATCGGGCGCAAGATGCTCGCAGAGGACAACCCGGGGGAATTGTGGATCGAGCGGGGGAAAGCCCTGTTCCACGCGAAGCGGGGCCCCAAGGGTGTGTCGCTGGAACAATGCGATTTCGGCTTCGGGCCGGGC
>JBOGQL010000086.1:0-4374 GCA_050748985.1 Nitrososphaera sp.
CCAAAGAGCCTTGTCGTTGGAGTTGGGCTGCACTGGGACACAAGCAAAGACACGATCGAATTTGGCATCAATTCCGTATTCCGTGAAAGAGGGCTATCGCTCCACAGTATTCGGAACTTAGCAAGCATCAATCGCGAAGCAAGCGTACAGGGTCTCGAGGAATACTCAAAGCAATACAACTTCCCCGTGGAAATGTACGACAAACAGCAGCTTGCCACAGTGGTTGTGCCGAACCCTTCAGAGACGGTCCAACAGTTCGAAGGGACGGCAAGCGTATCAGAAGCGGCAGCGCTTCTCAGTTCAAAAGGAAGCTTGGTGGTGCAAAAGCAAAAGTTCCCTCCTAACCTTACCGTTTCAGTCTCCAGGATATCGTAACCCTGAATCATGAACTACAGCGACCCATGCGTTCAGAAGGGCACTATGAAACCCCCAAGCTGACTCCGAATCTTCCGGTACATTTTATCGCTGCCCTAATATCTGATCAAGTCCAATACGATTTAGGAATGATTGAGATGAGTGCCCAGGCAGGATTGTCGAAGGCAAGGAGTTATCTCATCTACGCCCTGATTGCAGCTGCCGGAATCGTCGCCATAGTCCTCTCCCTACTGTTTGACCTTCCTTTCGCATAGGAGAATCTTGGCTCAGTCTGGTTCTACGCTAACACGGTCAGCATGGCATGGATCAAACGAAAATAACCGGCGTTTAGATACTGGGCTTCGGTTGACGGATGCCTCGCTTCAATTGTACTTGCGAGTTCCAAGAATCGCCTGTCATCAGCGCCGTAAGATAAAGATAATTTAGCCCTGAAAACCATCACAACCCGCGGTTGAAGAGGGCGCTCTTGATAGTAGACAGAGGTAGCAGGGAGCCAGAGGTGCGTGAGGAGCTTCAAGAAATCTGCACAATGGCAAAGCGCCGTGCTGCTTATGATTATGCCAATTACTGCTTTCTTGAAGTGCTGCCCCCGTTCATCGAAGAAGGGATTAGTGGCTGCATCGAAGGGGGCGCAAGCTGCATCACCGTTATGCCGTACTTCCTTTATCCGGGAATGAAGCTAAAGGACACGGTGAAAAAGAGCGCGCAAATTGGCAGAGAAAGAAACCTGAAGCTGGTCATAACCAAGCCGTTCAGCTACCACCCGTTGATGGAGCGATTAGTGGTCGAGAGGATAACAGAACTGAAAAAAGAGAAGAATATCAACTACTCTGATGTCGATTGCGATGTCCTGCTCATCGGTCATGGGAGCAGCGACAAGAATGCACACGATGCCTTCGTACACACTGCCAACGCGATAAGGCCGCAATATCGAAGCGTCCGCCATTGCTTTTTGGAATTGGACAGGCCCAACATCGATGAAGGAATCAAGGAAGCGGTTGCAGCTAATCCAAAGGTACTGCTAATGATGCCCTACTTTCTCCACAAGGGTGCCCATATCAAGAAGGATGTACTCGCAGAAGTGAAGGCTTCGCTTGAAAGTCGCAGCTTTGACAATGCGTTCCTGTCGAGGCATATTGGAGTGGACGAAAAGCTGGTTGACCTGGTGATCGAAAGGGCGAGGGAGGTTGAGAAGAGGTCTGGATTCCAGCCTCGATAGCGGAACGCCTGCTGGCAGGGCGATGTCCGAGCGCGCTTTTGGCATCGAAAAAAAGAGCTTTGATATTATTGATGCTGAAGTAGGAAGACACGACTACAACGATGTGCAGTGGATTGTAGTCAGACGCGTAGTCCATGCTACGGCAGACTTTGAATTCGCGACTGGGAAGGGCAAGATAATTTTCCATCCCCGTGCAATCGAATCGGGCTTTGTCGCGATCAAAAATGGTTGCACTATTGTTGCCGACGTAGACATGGTTCTTGCAGCGATAAACAAAAAGTCAATGTCTGAATTCGGAATCTCCGCCGTGTGCCACATCTCTGATCCTAGCCTGGCAGAGCAAGCTCAAAAGATGGACAAGACGAGATCCGAAATGGCGATGCGACATGCAGCCAAGGAGATGGACGGCGGCATAGTCGTCGTAGGGAATGCGCCAACCGCGCTTTTCGAGGTGATGAGAATGATAAAGGAGGGAGTCACGTCGCCTGCGCTAATAGTGGGAATGCCCGTAGGCTTTGTCTCGGCGCCGGAGTCAAAAGAGGAGCTAGCCAAGATGGACGTGCCTTTCATTACGAATTCCGGGAGAAAGGGAGGCAGCCCTGCGGCATCATCCATAATCAACGCAATCATGCTGCTGCACAGGAGCACTTCACCTCTGTGAATACTTGGCACAGGCACTGACAATCCTCCCTGCAGCGCTATTCCCTGCAAAGTGGAGGTGCATGTAGGCCGCGATGCCATTCTGGCCGAGGATAAACCCATCCCTGCCGTCAGCCACTCCCCTGCCTCTGCTCAACGCGTAAGCATACCTGCTGTCGTTGTCGATATTCTCTATAGCGGAATAATGAAATTCGTGTCCCCGTAGATTTGCCCTGCCAAGTAAAGGTCCGTCGCATGTCGCCTCCGTGTAGTTCAGAGTCAGTCTCCCTGTCATGACGGTGTCCGCATCGACCAGAGCGGCCATCTTCCTAGCCCTTCTCTCGCCTCTATATCCTCTTATTGAGCGGGTCAGGTACATTAGCCCGCCGCATTCGGCGTACAGCGGCATGCCGTCATGGACGGCCTTGCGCAGCGAACCAATCATCGCCGAGTTCTTTTCGAGCCTTTCCGCAAGCACTTCGGGAAAGCCTCCACCCAGGATTACCCCCTGCGCATTTTCCGGCAGCCGACGGTCATTGACAGGGCTGAAGAACTCGATCCTTGCGCCGGAATTTCGCAGGGCATCAAGGTTGTCTGCGTAGTAGAAATTGAAGGACTCGTCGAGGGCAACCGCAATCACTGCAGAATTTTTCTTCAGCTTGCCGACGCTTCTGGCATCGGGCAAGGGGTCGGTCCGACACAGCCTCAGAACCTCGTCAATACGAATTTGGTCTGAAACGCGCTTTGATGAGCCAATGATCGCCCTGCGATTTGCCTTCTGGAGTTCTTGGGCAGGGATAAGGCCAAGGTGGCGCTCTTTCATCCGTATTGAATTGTCACGCCTGATTATTCCGACTATGGGAATTTTCGCTTTACTTCCAATCGCGTCCACCAAGTACTGGGCGTGCTTGTCCCCGGCTACGTTGTTAAGAATCACACCTGCAATCCTGACGCTCCTGTCAAACCTTAGGAAACCGATCACGATTGCTGCGATGGAACGTGCACCCTTGGCAGCATCAACTACCAGAAGCACCGGAGCTTTCAGAATTCGGGCAATGTGGGCTGTGCTCGCATAGTTGTCCTTGCCAGAAACACCGTCGAAAAGACCCATCACGCCTTCGATGACTGCCATATCTGCGCCCTCGCAGTTCTTGGCAAAACATTCAAGCACTCCGCTCCTGCCCATCATCCATGCGTCAAGGTTGCGCGACTGCTTCGAAGTCACAAGGGAATGGTACGACGGATCGATAAAGTCCGGACCCACCTTGAATGGCTGGACGCGGTAGCCCTTCTTGCGTAGGGCATGCATGATCGCCACTGCTATCGTGGTCTTGCCCACGCCACTCGTCACTCCTCCGACGACTAGCCTGGGAATCTTCATTACAAGACGATCCATGCCGTATTAATTTTAATCTTCAGATTGATTTTTATCTTCATGGTTCTGACATGAGGCTGATGCCCCCAGACCGCGGACTTGTCATCGTCTACACTGGCAGCGGGAAGGGAAAGACGACTGCTGCCCTTGGAATAGTCCTGCGTGCTGTGGGTCATGGGATGAAGGTTTGTATGATCCAGTTCATCAAGGGCGAGTGGTACTACGGAGAGATCACGAGCTCGAAGAGGCTCGAACCGGAGTTTGAATTGATAGCGGCTGGAAAAGGATTCGTAGGAATACTCGACGACGACCACCCGGTAGAGGATCACCACAAGGCGGCCCAGGCTGCCCTTGCACTGGCAAGGGACAAGCTCGCCTCTGCTTCGTACGATGTACTGATACTCGACGAAATCAACTATGCGATCAAGCTCAACCTTATTTCTGAGCAGGATGTCCTGGGCATTATCGGCGCTAGGCCGGAAAGAACAAGCCTTGTTCTTACGGGCAACTACGCCCCTGAATCCTTGATAGCAGTCGCCGATTTGGTAACCGAGATGAAGGAGGTCAAGCACCCGTACCAGCAGGGGATAAAAGCAAAGAAGGGTATCGACTATTAGCCCGCGCTTTGTTTAACAGGCCATCCCGGAATCAGTAACATCGGATGAAACGATTAGACTGAAAGGTATTTCTTTTTTGGCAAAAGGGGCAACCTTAATGTAAGTGATCTGCACCGCGTACATAATCGGCACCATGGCAGCTTCAATTT
>JBOGQL010000087.1:0-2225 GCA_050748985.1 Nitrososphaera sp.
GGTAGATTCCCAAGAATCATGTCGACATGATGTAATAAATCTGGCACAATAACTTCGAGATGCGCCTAATTCCTCAATAATTCTTTTGATAAAGTTGCTAAAAGTGAATAAATCACTTGCAAATCGATTGTGACATACTTTTTCATATTTATGATAATAGTTGCGCATATTATTTTTTGCGTCAATATTTAAATCTCATACAATTCAAAGTCCAAATAGACAAAATCTTGACAGCCGGCAGAACCAGACTTGCATACGTCAATAACCCTCTGAACAACCTGTCGCCAGATTTCATGGTGAAGTCGGCATGGGTGAGCACTGCTCTGGCGCTGATCCTTACAATCCCCCCGGTCGGGATGTTCATTTCTCTGTTTCAGTTAACCGGCAACCTTATTGTAGCAGCGGGCGTCGGTTTCGGACTGCACTTCTTTATTCTCGCGCTTTCGGGAAGGATCTCGTCAGCCTTGTCAACATTGTTCGAAGACTAGCTCTCCGCTATCGGAAATTTCTAAAAACCTAAATTGATGTTGCGTCCATCACTCGGTGCGGAGTTGATGGCGATTTATGAGTAAGATAAGCATGCCCGGCAAGATCTTTGGAACAGTTCTCTCCCATGGCATGAAAGGGAGATTGCTAACAAGAAACGAGCTGCAGACGCTTGCAGAAGCCCGCGATATCGAAGAGCTTGTCACCAGGATGAAAAACACGGTCTACCTTGACGCGCTTTCAAAGCTTACAAAGCCATTCACCGCGGAAAAAATAGAAGGGGCGCTCAGGGAGCACCTAGTTAACAACCACGTAAAGATGGTCAGCATCGCCGGCGGCTCTGGGGTGCTGAACGCCTATTTTGTGAAATACATTACCTGGAACCTGAAGCTGATATTGAAAGGGAAGGCTCTTGGAAAATCCTACGAGGAACTTTTGCCCAAAATAAACCTGAGGGCCGAGGAGCTGGTCGGGAGGCGGGATACTGTTGTGAAAGCCCTCGTGGCCAAGACTCTGGAAGAGGCGGTGGCCGCCCTTGCAGGAAGCGAATTTGGAGAAGACGCGGCAAAGGCCGCAGCCGTATACAAAGACAAGGGCGATCTGAGGATCTTTGACACCTATATCGACCACGTATTCAATCGAGACCTGGGAAGGGCCATGACAATAGAATCGCAGTCGCCCGACGTAAAGAATATCGTGGCTGTTGACATCGATTCTTACAACATACTCGCCGTGCTCAGGGGCAAGTACTGGGGACTCGGCGCAGCAGATATTGATGAGCTGATCGTTGCCACTACTTCCAAGGTGTCCAGAGATACGCTGCAAAAGATGATTAACATCGAGAAGGTCTCCGAAGCAATAGCGGAGCTCGGCAACACGGTCTACAAGGACATCATTCCGCAGTCTGCCACCGACGACATCAACGCGATAATGCAGCTGGAGGCCGGCTTTGAATCGATGGAAGTGAAGCGAGTCATCAACTCGTTCAGGAGCATGTTTACCGTGGGGATAATGGTCGGGGCACTGAAGCTGATGCTGATCGAAGTCAGAAACCTTTCTGCGATTGCTGCCGGGATCGAGCAAAAGGTCCCTACTGAATCCATTATGTCTAATCTAATCAAGCCGGAATAGTCGAGGCTGCTCGGTCAAGCTTCCCTGTACACGTTGAGGTCTTTCAGAACCTGTATCACGACAGGAATTTCGATGTCGAGCTGCATCGCGATGAACTCTTCCGAGATGCCCGACAGGTAGAGGTTCCTGGCCACTTGGGCAGTTTCTTCAGAAATCTTGGGCTCCATCGCGACGCACCATGAGCTGCTTGCCTCCAATTTAAGAATTTGGCTACTTGACGAGAAAACCTAGGCCTTTTTCTTTAGCGGAACTCGCGGGTCTCTCCAGATGAGGTTGGAGTACAGCATCTTGGGCACAATCTTTCTGAATTCGGTGCCGTCGCCGCCATACCACTTTGGGAACCACTCGTAGAGGTGCAGCCTGATGGTCTGGATGTAGACGATCAGCCCTTCGATGAGCATGATACCGATGTTGCCTCCTATCAATACAGCCAGCCCTCCTCCGTGTTCAAATGACTGGTTTACCGTTACGAGCAGAGCGACATGCACCAAAAGCATGATCCCTATCCGGGTGTAGCTGATGACGTTTGACAGCACCTCGATTATCCTGACCAGAATCACCTCGATCACAATTCCCATCAGGCCACTGCCCTCATCATGCCCTTGCTT
>JBOGQL010000088.1:0-1704 GCA_050748985.1 Nitrososphaera sp.
ACGTAATCATCGTAGCCCAGGGTGGTAATCAGGAACTGCAGTGGGCTGTCGGGCTCGTAGGTGGGGGCCGGCACGGTACGCAGGATCTCCTCGAAGAGAGGGGTGAGGGGGGTGTCCGTGCCGTCGGGACTGGTGCGGCATGTGCCCTTGCGGGCATTGCAGTAGTAGACCGGGAACTCCAACTGCTCCTCCGTGGCGCCGAGATCGATGAAGAGGTCGTAGATCTCGTCCAGCACCTCTGACGGTCGGGCGTCGCCGCGGTCGATCTTGTTGATCACCACGATGGGGATCAGCCTGGCCTCCAAGGCTTTGCGGAGCACGAAGCGAGTCTGGGGCAGGGGTCCCTCGCTGGCGTCCACCAGCAGTAGTACCCCATCAACCATCTTGAGGGTGCGCTCGACCTCGCCTCCAAAGTCGGCGTGGCCGGGAGTGTCCACGATGTTGATGTGGGTCGTGCGGTAGACGATGGCGGTGTTCTTGGCCATGATGGTGATGCCCTTTTCCCGCTCCAGGTCGATGGAGTCCATGACCCGCTCCACGACCGACTCGTTGTCGCGGAAGATACCGCTCTGCCAGAGCATGGCATCCACGAGCGTCGTCTTGCCGTGGTCCACATGGGCAATGATGGCGAGGTTGCGGACGTCCTCTCTCGTTTTGAGTTCTTTCCGGTGCGCCTGCGCGTGTATCGCTGCCTGTCCTTCCACTACACCCTCCAGTGTTGCTTCTCAGGGACAATTCCGTGGGCCGGCTTCCGCCGGGTGTGTTTGGCTCGCAGCAAAGCTCCTGAAACCCTCGACCGTTCTAAACTAGCATGCTGCCGTTGTGAATTCAAGGGGTCGTGAGGACCGTTCAGCTCATGTGTGGGGTTCCGTTGCGGTCGGCCCGAAAAAACGGCCGCCGAGTGAAGGATCAGCGCGGCTCGTTTCATACTCCACTGGGCTGCGATAGCCGAGGGACTGATGGAGCCGGTGGGGAATTCCAGTCTGATCCCTATTCCCCTGCTATAATGTAGGATGAAACGTGCCCAGAAAAGAGCGACTCTCTTGAACGGTGGTCACAGTGTTTGCGCGGTCTCGATAAGGAGGAATCATCTATGACTCAAAAGCAGTGGAGTACGCAACCCGGAATGCAGATTGATCCAAGCAAGACGTATCGAGCAATGATTGAGACCACAAAGGGCGTCATTGAATTGGAACTTTCTGTGAAACATGCACCGAAAACGGTCAACAACTTCGTTTTCCTGGTCCGCGAGGGGTTTTACGACGGTGTATCGTTTCATCGCGTGATCAGCGATTTCATGATCCAGGGGGGAGATCCGACGGGTTCAGGTCGAGGTGGTCCTGGCTACAAGTTTGAAGATGAAGTAGCGGGGAATCCACTGGTACACGAGAGGGGAGTGATCTCGATGGCGAACGCCGGCCCGAACACGAACGGGAGCCAATTCTTCATCACGCTTTCGGCGCAGCCACACTTGAATGGGAAGCACACAGTGTTCGGGAAGGTCGTGAGGGGCCAGGAGGTCGTGGAGGCGATTCGGCAGGGCGATCGGATGGAGCGGGTGCAGGTGAGCGAGGGGGAGTTGTTCGGAATATGAGCAAAGAACAGAACTCGGTTGAAGCCGTGCTGGCCTACCATCGCCGCACCAAGCATCACTTGCACCAGTACGCCGCGTCGCTGGGATACCTAGACTGGGCCACTCAGCCT
>JBOGQL010000089.1:0-5591 GCA_050748985.1 Nitrososphaera sp.
CTGACAGCTCATGCACGCGCTTTAGAATCTTCTCCATGTGCGTCACCTCTGACTCCTTTCCTCCGGCTGACTTGAGCTCAAAAAGTCGCTGCATCATCTCCTCTTCGTTTGGCAGGAATTCATGCAGGGGAGGGTCGAGTAGCCTTATGGTCACCGGCAGGCCACGCATCTCCTTCAGTATTGCCTTGAAATCTGATCTCTGGGAAGGTTCCATATTTGCAAGCTCCTTCCGCCTCTCCTCCTCGTTCTCTGCCATCACCATTTTGACGAACTGCATGATCCGGTCATGCTGATTGAACATCCTCTCGGTCCTGCAGAGCCCTATGCCCTCGGCGCCGTACTTGCGCGCGAGCGTCGCGCTTTCCTTCGTATCTGCGTTGGCCCTTATCTTGATGCCCTTCATTTCCGAGGACCACTGCAATATCTCTTTGAACTCGTCAGAAATCTCTGGCTCGACCGTCTGGACTTCTCCGGAGAAGACCCTGCCTGTAGATCCGTCGATGGTTAACTTTTGACCCTCGCTGACAACCTTCTTGCCGGCTACGCCAAAGCTCTTGTCTTCCAGATCGATCTCAATCTGCGAGCAGCCGACTACGCAGGGCCTGCCCATCCCTCGTGCTACAACAGCTGCGTGGGATGTCTTGCCGCCCCTGCTTGTCAGTATGCCTGCTGAATGAAAGAACGCTGGGACGTCATCAGGTCTGGTTTCCTCCCTTACGAGGATCACCTTCTCGCCTTTTTTGCCAAGTACCTCGGCCAGGGCAACGTCAAAGACTGCGATTCCGCTAGCAGCTCCCGGCGATGCGCCTATCCCGGTGGCGGCAGGCCTCTGCCTAGAATGCGGATCTATCCTTCTGTAGAGGACCTGCTCCAGACCTTCCGGGTCAATTCGCTCAAGCGCAACCGTCTTGCTGATCAGACCCTCGTGGTACATGTCAACTGAGGTCTTTACTTCGGCAACTGCGTTCATCTTCGCACCCCTTGTCTGCAGGATGTAAAGGTTGCCTTTTTCCACCGTAAACTCGACATCCTGGGGCTCTGTGAAGTGAATTTCCAGCTTTTCGCAAACGTGCTTTAGCTGCCTGTAGACCTCGGGCATTTCGCTAACAAGTGCGTCTATATGTTGCGGGGTGGACTTGCCTGACACGACGTCTTCTCCCTGGGCATTTGTAAGATAGTCGCCGTAAAGCCTCTTTTCACCCGTCTCTGGGTCGCGGGTGAAAACGACGCCTGTGCAGCTGTCATCGCCCATGTTGCCAAAGACCATTGCGACCACTGTAACCGCGGTTCCATTGGCCTTGTCGGGGGTGATGCTGTACTGCCTTCGGTACTCCGCAGCTCGCTTGCCCATCCATGATCTGAACACGGCATCGATTGCAAGCTCTAGCTGCTTGTAGGGATCCGCAGGAAATTTTCTCCCAGTGGTTTCGCAGAGTGACCTGAACGAATTCGCAATGCCGCGCAGGACTTTTGCATTTGATAGATCCTTTCCTGCAGATATGCTGTCAAATTTGTTGTCATCTATGCCAAACACTATCTTGCCAAACATCTGTATAAAGCGCCTGTAAGCGTCCCAAGCGAACCGTGGGTCGCCGCTTCGCTTCGCAAGACCTTCGACGGTCTGCTCGTTCAACCCAAGGTTCAAGATGGTATCTAGCATCCCCGGCATTGATACTGCCGATCCTGATCGAACAGAGACCAGAAGCGGATTTGAGGCGTCCCCAAGCTTTTTCCCGGTCAGGTCTTCAAGGCGTCTTATTGACCTGCGAACTTCGTCCATCAGACCGTCTGGGAGGCGTTTGCCCGCTTCGTAGAATTTTTCACAGATCTCAGTGGTAATCGTAAAGCCAGGCGGGATCGGAAGACCCAGCTTGGTCATCTCGGCGAGCCCCGCTCCCTTGCCTCCCAGCAATGATCTGTCCCTGCCTTCGACCTCGTCGAAAAAATATATGGGCCTGCCAGCGACTGGCAGCCTGCCAGAAATCTCATCTTCTGACATTGCTTGATTATAATCAGCTTTTCTCACGGTTTAAAATGTTGTGCGGGCAACCGATAATTTGAAATCATTGCGGGCATTGGTAGAGTGGGGCGTGGTCTGGTGGCTGGATTAGGTGACCGTTTTGTCGGCTGACGCCGCCCTGCCTGTTCCACTGCTCATACAGGCCTTAGACCTTTTCGGAACCATGGCGTTTGCGGTCACTGGCGCGTTCAAGGCTGTAGAGCACAAGTCAGACATCGTGGGGCTCATTATTCTTGCAACAATAACGGGCGTTGCGGGGGGCGTTCTCCGTGACCTTGTTTTTGGTCAGATGCCACCGCTCGCGGTGATCAACCCGTACTACCTCATAATAACAACAGCTGCGGGAATAGCAATTTTCTTTCTTTTCCGGGTGCTGAAGAAACACTGGAACCTTTTCCTGAAATTTGATGCCATAGGGCTGGGAGTTTTCACCGTGATTGGCGCGACGATCGCGTACAATTTGCTCGGCCTGAACTTTCTTGCCATGGCATTTGCCGGCCTGCTAACCGCTGTTGGTGGCGGCATACTGCGCGACGTGTTCGTCAATGAAGTGCCAATAGTATTTGTCAAAGAGCTTTATGCATCTGCCAGTTTTGTAGGCGTCGTGATATTCTTTGGCTTTCTTGCCGCCGGCGTAGACTTGAACATTGCAGCGATCCCAAGCATTGTTGCTGTAACAGGTTTGAGGCTCCTGGCAATGAAGTACAACTGGAATTTGCCGCGACCAAAGATCTGAGAGGGCTTCCAAAAGTAATCTTGCTTTGGAGTAGGAGTTAAGCTTCGAGCTCGATCGCTTCTTGCTTCCCAAAGCTTTAGAGCCGTGATGAGCGCTATTTCATCCCGGAGGCAAGCTCTGCTATCTTCTCACTCCACGAATCTGCCTTGACGATCCCGCTCGCTACGAGAATTCCTCTTGAACCAAGCTTCATCGCAGCCTTGACATCGCCCTTATCCGTGATGCCGGCTCCGCAAATAACCTTGGCACGCGGGCCAGCGGCCTCTATCGACCTTGTGATCACCGCCGGGTTTTCCTTCGATACTGCCCTGCCGCTGCCAATTAGTTCCGGAGGCTCTATTGCAATAAAGTCAGGCCCAAAGATTGATACCTCCATTACCTCGTGCGGGGTGCGCGCGCAGACAATGGACGTCATCTTGAGCTTCCGCATGCTTTCTATGACTGACGCAATTACCTTCATCTCGATCCTGTGTTCGCTGTGGTTGATAAGCGAGCCGACCGCGCCATAGGATTTGGCTATTTCCGGAACGAAATAGCCAGTCGTCGAGCCTTGCCTCTCGCTGTCAGCATGCTGACAGATGACCGGGATCTTGACGCTCTTGGTAATCATCGCCAGCGCCGGCTGCGGCGGAGCGAGCACAATCTCAACTTTCATCCTTTTGGCGACTTTCTCGGCTGCCTTGGCAAGCTTTACAGTGTTGGCTCCAGACGCCTCTTCGTAGTTCTTGAAATTAATGATCAGCGGCCGCTTCAACGCTTGCTGCCAGCTTTGGGATTACTTGCCGATGTCTTTTTGCCGGTCAATATCTTGTCAATATCCTTGAATTTTGATTCAAGCTTCGACATGCGCGCTTCGTAGCCCTTGTTGTATTCGAGCTCGTCTGGCACCAGCGTTGCAGGGTGAATGAACCCCTGATTTCGCATGATCATGGCGCGCTCCGAGGCCATTGTGCGCTGAAGATCCCAGTCGGCTGTTCCGAATCCGTCGTGGGGTCCGGTGAGCTTGCCGTTGTGCATGCTGAAGAGCAGACACGAAACTATAGGGATAGAATAGTTTAGTGAGGCAGCTGAATTCAGCATCACCGGCATCAGAGGCATGTGGTGACTCCCTCTGGTGTTGCCTGCAACGTAATGCGGATCATTGAAAGCGCTCCCTGCCTCTTCTGTCGCAGGAAAGTTCTTCTGAGTTCTCACTATCGCGATCGGGTCGTCCTTACCCACGTACGTGCCTGCGATGTTATGCAGTCTGTCCGTCGATGCCGAAACGATTTGTTCGGAGCCATCTGCTGACATTACAGAGTGAACGACATACCTGCCAGGATACATGAGTGCAGCCTCGAGCTCTGTCTTGTCCTGCCACATCTTGAGCTCGGCAAGCTTGCCAGCCATCACGTCCATTATCCTGAATATCACGCCCTCGGCCAGCCGCTCGTTTATGATAATACCAGTGTTGCTCCGCGCGTCGACAAACATTCGCCACATCGGCAAATTGAACGCGCCCGGCTCGGTCTTGTCTGCAGCAAAAATGCAAAACACTTCGCTTGGCCGCTCTTCCATTTCAATTTCGGCGACCCCCGGACCCATTCCTCTTACGTTCCCAGAAAACGAGTCCTTCAGTAGGTCTTGGCCGGCGCCGTACAGCCCCTGCTCCTTCGCGGTCTTGGTACCTTCCGTAAACGCGTCCCAGGCGAGCTTGTGTATCTTCTCGTTGTCCGCTCCTTGTGTGTGTGACATTATGATGTGGATGTCATCGCCAGTGTATCCGATGTAGTAATCGACAAGAAGTCCCTTCGCATTCCTTGACACAAAATTTCTTACGGTGCCGACGAGTTCATCGCTTGGACGCGTGTGGCCGCCGATGCCGCCGATGTCGGCTTTGATGGCGCTTAATGTAATTCGCATACTTGAACAAGCTCATGATTTTCGGTTTAAAACTTTTCCGATGTCATGTCACATGCGATTGGACCTCCATCGTTAGGAAAGTTAATTGAGAGGACGCAAAATCATTCCAAAGTCACAGATTTTTCAACAAACACGGGCGAAATACAAATAAAGCCCATGACGTGCTGTTGCTCTTATGAGCGCAAGTAAGAAGCCACATTTGAACTTGGTGATTGTCGGTCACGTCGATAATGGCAAATCTACCACCGTAGGTCATATGCTGGTTGACCTGGGTGCCATTGACCAGAGAACCATTGACGCGTATGCTAAAGAATCAGAAGCGACCGGGAAGGGTGACACTTTCAAGTACGCCTGGGTGCTGGACAGCATCAAGGATGAACGCGAAAGAGGTATCACCATTGATCTTGCTTTTCAAAAGTTTGAAACACCCAAGTTTTTCTTCACATTGATCGACGCGCCGGGACACCGGGACTTTATCAAGAACATGATCACAGGAGCATCAGAGGCAGATGCCGCCATTCTCGTCATTTCAGTCAAGCCCGGAGAAATGGAGGCGGCCCTCGAGTCCGGAGGACAGGGAAGAGAGCACGCATTCCTCGCAAGGACGCTTGGCGTGAACCAGCTTGTAGTTGCGCTAAACAAGATGGACGACGCCGGCTACCAGGAAGCGCGCTTCAAGGAAGCCAAAGATGCGACCGAGAAAATGCTGAAGCTTGTAGGCTACAACACCGCCAAGATCAATTTCATCCCGATATCAGGGTGGAAGGGCGACAACTTGGTCAAAAAGTCTACGAATATGGCGTGGTACAAGGGCCCGACACTCGCCGAGTCGCTTGACCTGTTTGAACCTGCGGAAAAGCCGGTCGGCAAGCCACTTCGCATTCCTGTTCAGGACGTCTACTCTATCACAGGCGTAGGGACGGTGCCTGTAGG
>JBOGQL010000090.1:0-1600 GCA_050748985.1 Nitrososphaera sp.
CTCGACATCGAAGCGCGCTTCGGCCAATACGGTCACGACGCCTTCTGGGAGGGGCTGGAGAAGGAGATCGTCCTCTTTCTCAACTATTACGGCCTCCGGCGCATCCTCGTGGCGGGCCGGCGGAAAGAAGCGGTAATGGAGCGACTCGAGAAGCGTTATCCGATGGAGCTCCCTTTGGAGGATGGGGAGGGATTCGAGGCAGCGCTCGGGGCGGCCATCCTTGCGGATGGGATCGCGGGGGGTCAGTTTCAGGGACTCGTGGACCATCTGGGCCTTCGAGACACGACAGAGCGGGTTCTCGACTGGATCGAGATATGAGGCGTCCCAAGGACCGAGACTTTCTTGAGACGATCGAGGGGTTGATCTTCTGTGTCGTCGGCTACCTCCACCCGCCTGACCGCTACACCGCCTATCTGAAGTACCTGCCCGCCGAGGCGGGAAAGTGGCAGCGCGGAGGGACATTCTACCACCGAAGCCTCCCCTACTATCATGTGCGCTCAGTCCAGGAGACCCTTGCCTTCCTTGAGGCCCACTACCCTCACTACATTTTTACTGATCCAGTTCAGGGACTGACCTTCTCCTTCGTTCCCACCCACCGCGTCCGAAAATACTTTGCGCCTGCGGAGCGCCTTTCCGAGCTTCTCACAGACCCCCGCGATCCCCTGGAGAAGGACGTATCGGAACTCGTCGAGATCCTCGCGCAATCCTCCGGTCTCTCCCCCCAGGCTCTCGGGATCACCGGTTCGATCCTCCTCGGAATGCACAACCCGACCTTCTCGGATGTCGACCTGACCGTCTACGGCCGGGCGCAGGCGTTAGCTTTCCGCTCGGCCCTCGACCGCCTTAAGGACACGCGGTTCCAAGAACTCGATCAAGGACGACGACAGCAATGGCGGACCGAGACGGCGGTGCGCTTCGGCCTTGCCCCGGAGGACGTGGCCTATCTTGACACGCGGCGGTGGAATTACTTCCTCTTTCGGGGACGATACGTCTCGGTGCACCCGACGAGAGAGGATGGAGAGATCCTCGAGGGGTACGGCGATCGACGGTACGAGGGGCGTGGGGCGGCGACGGTCGAGGCGACCGTGGTCGAGACGAGTGAGGCCCTCTTTCTGCCTGCCATCTACCGGGTGGGCGAGGTGCGGGTCATCGAGGGGGCCGCCAGCGATGTCGAAACTCTGGTTTCCTTCGAGGGGCTGTACTGCGATGTGGCCGATCCCGGTGATCGGATTCTCGCTCGCGGGCAAGTGGAGACGACCAGCGGGGTCGCAGCCCGGCTTGTGGTGGGGGCGGCCAGCCTTCCGGAGGGTGGCTTCGTCAAAGTGACCCGGAAGCATTGAGGGGATAGGGGGGAGTCGTGCCCTTCATCGTCGAGAGCATCGTCATTACCCAAGACCAGAGCGGCGTCCCGAACTTCGCCCCGATGGGCGTCACCTTCGACAGGGAACCGATCCTCCTGCGCCCGTACAAGGAAACCACGACGTACGTGAACCTTGTCGCGACAGGACAGGCCGTGATCAACTTGACCGATAACGTCCTGCGGTTCGCCGAGGGGGCAGTCGGACAGCCCCAGTTCCCTGCGTTCCCCGCTGAACGCGTT
>JBOGQL010000091.1:0-1983 GCA_050748985.1 Nitrososphaera sp.
TGCTTGAGGTCGTCGACGCTGAGATGGTCGAAATGATTGTGCGATATCAGGACGACATCAGCATCCTTTTTGTTATGCTGAGACTTTGAGAGCTGGTACGGGTCAATGTATATGGTCTTGCCACCGGCTACGATCCTATATCCATCGTGTCCTAGCCACTGAATTTTCACTCCTTTGAATTCCAGCATAAAGCATTGGAATGCAAAATTTTATTTAAGCTTGATGGTTGGCCCTTAGATTCGGATTCGCCACTATCAGCCTGTCTCTGCTGAGAGTCAGCACAAGCACTTTATTGGCGATGAGTCGCCGGCGCAGGTTTGTGTCGATTGTTGCTACCGCACAGTTATTTCTTATCGCGTACTCTACTATCGAGTCGTCGACGTGCTCTGCATGTTCGACGGTAACTTCCCTGAATCTTGCTCGTGTTAATTCGATTGCAGTCCTTGCAAGGGTTGATCTCTTGGGTCCGGCCTTTTCCGCCAAGCGCTGCAATTCGCCTATGACGATGTCAGGGACGAGGAAATCCAGCCGGCCCAGATGCGACTCTATCCTGCCTAGTTGTTTGATAGGCTTTGAGACGAGAACCATCAAGAAGCTGGTGTCGCAGAGAACATCCACCATGCTAAACGGCTATTCCTGATCCGATGAGGCGCCATCTCTCGGCTATCCTTCTGCTAACTGCTACCCTGCTCTTTGGCATCAGGCAGACGGGCTTTTTCAGCTTCACTTCTATCTTGCCGTCTCTGACATTGGTTACAGTCCCAATCGAAGCAGCGGTGCCGATATTGAGCCTGAGCGGCTCCCTTACCTTGATTGGTTCGACCTTGACCATGTCGGCGGTGCCAACCGCGGTATCAAATAGGCGCGTTTCCACGGTAACATCTTCCACGTCCTTGGGCAGAGTGCCGGGTCTTCCGATCACGGAACCTATCAGAGAATCGCTCTTTGTAAACGTCGGGTCCAGCTTTGTCCCTATTGCAACCAGCCCGCCGGGCTTGACGGATTCCACGAGCCCGGCGCCCGTACCGAGGGTCGAAATTTCCGACGTTATGGGCTCGTATTTGCCCTTCTTTTCATCCAGCAGGCCAGGCCTGATTTCAATCTCATCCTCAAGTTCAAACTCGCCCTGCACAAGGGCGCCGCCGATTATGCCGCCCTTTACCTGCGTTATCGGCGTCCCCGGCTTGTTGACATCGAAGGAACGCAGGACGTGCATTATTGGCTCTTCGTTTCTTACCCTTGGAGGAGTCTTTATGTTATTTTCAATCGCTGCTATCAACGCATCCATGTTGAGCTTGTGCTGGGCGGAGACTGGAATGACTGGAGCTTTTTCTGCGACGCTGTCACCAACAAAATCCTTGATCTGCTTGTAGTTATCGAGCGCTTCCTCGTATTCGGTAAGGTCCGCCTTGTTCTGGACAAGCACTATTTGCTGGATGCCGAGGACTGAAAGGGCAAGGAGATGCTCCCTTGTCTGCGGTTGGGGAACCTTCTCGTTGGCCGCCATTACCAGAATGGCGCCGTCCATCAGGGCAGCTCCGGACAGCATGTTTGCCATCAGGCTTTCATGGCCAGGCGAATCAACAAAACTGACGACCCTTAGAAGCTCGCTTTTGCCGCCGCAATTCGCGCATTTCGGCTGCGTTCCATAGCATGCTGGAGAAGGACATTGCGGGCACTTGTAGAATGCGGCGTCGGCGTATCCAACCTTGATTGTGATGCCCCTTCTCAGCTCTTCGCTGTGGGCGCTCGTCCACACTCCTGTGATAGCCTCGACCAGGGTGGTTTTGCCGTGGTCGACATGACCCGAAGTTCCGATGTTGATGCTTGGCTGATATCCGTATTCTTTGATGTACCACTCCGGCAGGGTCTCTTTCCAGTGCAATGTCATTTATCGTAAAATTCAGAGAGATATTAAGCTAAGGGAAAATTTCGCGCTACTTCTTTTTCTTTTCCGGGACTTCCGCAGCTTCGGGCTTTGCC
>JBOGQL010000092.1:0-2515 GCA_050748985.1 Nitrososphaera sp.
TCTGATGGCTTCGTGATAAGCAGCGAGTCCGTCTTGATTATTGTGAATGGGGTCAACGATGGGGGAGGAGGCAGCAACGGAAAACCTGGTACCTCGGAAGTATCCCCTGATATCACACAGTCTAGCCTAGGAGATACTGGGCTCTATGCTGACCCCAGCGACATACCCTTGGACGGTACGACAAGCCTTACTCAGCTATCTGACCCTGTGAACAATGGTGAACTAATGACGCTTACAGTGCTCGAACCTGACGGCGACAGCTGCGCTGCGACGGGACTGTCCTCGAGCATACCATCGGATGGTCTCAGCAAAGAGTACCCAACTGACTTCACCCTGTTGTCCAACGGCGGCGACGGAATCTGCGACACCGGAGACGTGGGGGTATACCACGCGCAGTCGCAGGTTAACACCGCGGGTGGGCAAGTATCGGATACAGCAGAGTTTGAAACAGAAAGCCCATTTGTACTTCCTGAATCGCCGATAGGCATAGTCGCGATGATGGTTTCATCGCTCGCTGTGCTTGGCGCGTTTGCTTTCTTGAAGAACAGGAAAGCCGGTACGACTCGAATGGGATTCTGATCATCCCACTCTTCCCTTTTTGCACTTCTGATCGCTAGATAGGAAGTATTCTACAATCCATTATTTCCTGGCGCAGCTCCGGATACTGACGGGAAGATAGGTAAATCATGCAGTTATATTCTGTAATCACAATGTCAGAAGGGCTAAATCCTTACAACCGTAACGGAACGCAGGAGGGCAGCATGGGCCGCACTGAATCGCCGCAGAGCAGAATTGAAGTCGTAAAAAGAATTCTGGAACTGACGCACGGCAGCGAGGGTATCTCTGAAGAGAGATTGATGTATGGCGCCTATTTGTCTTATCTTCAGATCGACGAATATCTTTCTCTCATGCTTGCAACCGGCTTGCTCAGGTATAGCAGGGAGACCAAGGCGTACAGGATTTCGGCAAAGGGTATTGATTTTCTGACCTCCCTTAGGCAGATGGACTATCTCATCAAGTCCATTGACGAGTGATGGCATCAAACCCATTTTCTTACTCCTGTCCAAATTGCGAGTCGGGACGGCAGCTGAACAATAGTGCTGCTTTGACAAAATTGCCTAGGCCATGGCCGGAGCGCCTTCTACAGGCTTTGCCTCTTCCACAGCTCTTGACTCGCGGGTGGAGATCAGCTTTGTTTTCTTGATACCAAGATGTCGGATTGCTGTTATCTTTTTTGCCTCCGCCATCAGCTCGGAAGCCAGCTTGCCCATGGTGACCTCCTGCGCAAACTGGTCAACTGTGATCTTGGGTATCTTCTCAGATAGCATCCTGTGGGCTATCAGCCTGATCTCGTGTTTCCTAGAAGTGTTTACCCTCCTCTGGCTGAAGACGACGGTCGCCACCCTGAAGGTGTGGCCATCCAGCGTCGTGTAGTCATGAGTGAACGAGATCATGGAGCTGCCGCGCCTGATCAGGCTCCTCAGGAACTCTTTGGCGTATTCGTGACCCTTGAAAATAGTGTTGGCAATTCCGTCGTTTATCTTGTCTATCTGCACAAACACCTTGATCTGGTGCTGGCTCGGGTCTTGCTTCATGATGTCGTACATCGTGTTTTCGATGACTCGCCCGGTCGCCTGGACCGCGTCGGTAATCGGAATATGATTCAGAGCAGTTCCTCCGAAAGCGGGGGGCGCGTTGACAATGATCCACTGCTTGTCGCGCCACTTGTCGCGGATCCTCCCTCCCTTCTTTGCTCCCTTGACCATTCAACCTAGCGCGATTATTAACACATATATACTTTGAATTTTTCGATCGTCGAAAACGTAAGCTTGAGTTCACCGAACTCGACGAACCAGACAAAGGTGTTCCATTGCTGGCTCTGCTGGACTACATGCGCCGGTAGATCCTGAACTGATTTTACATATCACGCATGTCAGACTCGTTATATAGTAACATGATGGTAATGACTGCATGAAGGCTGCCGAAGCTGACATTCTAAGCCTTTACCCCAACATGGCGGCGGTGGCGCACATTCTTGAGACGGCAAAGCGGGGCGCAGGGTTACGTGAGGGCGGGCTTCAAAGTGACGAGTACCTGTCTCTCTCGCAGGTCAACGATTGCCTCTCGCTGATGCAAAAGAATGACCTTATCAAATTCGATATGGATTCAAAGTCCTACAGGGCAACGAGAAAGGGCGAAGCCTTTTTGAGGACCTACCAAGCACTAGGCGAATTTATTGATCTGATCGACGAAGAAATAGGCCTGTAATTCGATATAGCCTACGGGAGTCTCTGCCATTGACCACCCTTAGTTGCGTAACTCTGAAAAATTGCTGCAGTCTGTAGATTCAGATTGTTGAAATCGTGGATTTGAGAAATATGGATAGAAAAAGGGGGAGCCTTGTTGAGTCTCCTCAACTAGGCGGGATTTTCTATATTGGCAGCTGTGAGTGGTTGCGCCTTCTCAGGAACATGAATCCGCCGAGTACAGCTAGCGAGCTCATTACGAGTGCCGC
>JBOGQL010000093.1:0-1615 GCA_050748985.1 Nitrososphaera sp.
TGGATGATCTCCGCGACCTGCTGGTCGCGGACCGTCCTGGGCCGGCCCGAGCGGACTTCATCGTGCAGGCCGTCCGGCCCGCGCGCCCGAAAGCGGCCCAGCCACTTCGCCACGGTGGGGCGCGTGGTGCGCAAGCGCCGGGCAATCCCGGCATCGTTCATCCCATTCCCCGCCGCCAAGACGATCTCTGCCCGAAACGCCAAGTCATGCCGCCCCGCGCGCGTCCGCGCCCACTGGGCCAACACGGTGCGATGCGGTGCCGGTACCACGACGCGTGTCCTCCTCGGTCTCATCGGCGTGTGCCTCCTTTCTGCAGGAGAGGCTACCACGCCGTTCGCTATATGTAAAGGAACTTGTGTGTCACTACACTAGCAGAAGCAAGGCAGTGCAGGTAATCCATTTATTGACACTTGCATAAGTAATGGAACGATGGTATCGTCCCATGCATGAGACCATACGGGAGTCCCGCAGAGCTCGAAGCGCGCCGACGCCGGGCGGTGGCGCTTCTGGCACAGGGCCTAGGCGTCCGCACGGTGGCCCGGCAGATTGGCTGTTCGCCCGCATCCGTGAGCCGCTGGCAGGCCGACGTGGCGGCTGGCGGCTCCGACGCACTCCGCGCCAAGCCGCCCCCAGGGCGCCCGGCGCGCTTGAGCGCCCGGCAGCGGGCGAGGCTCTTGACGCTGCTCCTCAAAGGGGCGACGGCCCACGGGTTCGGCACCGACCTCTGGACCCTGCCGCGGGTGGCCGCCGTCATCGCCCGCACCTTCGGGGTCACCTACCACCCCGCCCACGTCTGGAAGATCCTGCGTGGGGAGGGGTGGAGCTGCCAGAAGCCGGAGCGCCGGGCCCGGGAACGGGACGAGGCGGCGATCCAGCGCTGGCGGGCCGAGCGGTGGCCGCATATAAAAAAACGCTCGTCGCGCCGGTAGGAGCCTCGTGTTCCTCGACGAGAGCGGCTTCATGCTCCAGCCGGTGTGTCGGCGCACCTGGGCCCCCCGGGGCCAGACGCCCCTCCTCCGCCAGTGGGACCGCCGAGATCGGCTCTCCACCATCAGCGCCCTCACGGTGGCGCCCCGCCGGCGCCGGTTCGGGCTGTACTGGGCCCAGCACCCCCACAACGTCCGGAGCCCCGAGGTCCTGCACTTCCTCCAGGCCTTGCACCGCCACCTCCCCCGCGGCTTCACGCTCCTTTGGGACCGGGGCCGCCCGCACCGGGCGACGCGGGTCCAGGCCTGGCTGGCCCGGTACCGGCGGATCGTCGTCGAGTGGCTCCCGCCCTACGCCCCGGACCTCAACCCGGCCGAGCAGGTCTGGGGCCACATCAAGTACGGCGACCTCGCGAACTTCGCGCCCGCCGATCTCGACGCCCTCGAGACCGCCGTGGTCACGTCCTTGACGCGGACCCGGAGACAGCGGCACCTCCTCGCCGCGTTCTTCCGAGCGGCTGGACTGGACCTCTGACATGTTCCATTATTTACGCAAAGGTCAATAATAAGCGTGTCCTCAACTTTCTCTTTCAACTTCACAAGTCGATCGAATTCCGCGTCCGAATAGGTCATGTCTCAACTCCGAATTCGCAATCTAAGTCCAAGCTCGGCAGCGCGGCTGTTTTTGC
>JBOGQL010000094.1:0-3792 GCA_050748985.1 Nitrososphaera sp.
ACGTATGTACCTCCGCTAGTGCATCCTATTTTTGTTCTTCTATCATTTCTGTCATGTCTATTCCAAAGAATGTTTTCAGGATCCCCACGTAGGTCTGAACAGGGGGAGGGATCGCGTCCTCGCACGCGACGCCCATACGCCACGCGTTGATCCAGATCACCATGCTCTGCAGCATGTTTACGAAACGTCGGTACTCTCCTGGCACCACTTTGAGCGCGTCGATGTATCTCTCCGCCAAAAGCCAGGAGGCTGTAAAGTCTATGCAGTCGGTTCCGTAAATTGCCTTTATCTGATGCCTTATCGATCTAGCTCGCCTGAACGGCTTTTTGCAGACGAAAAAGGGGAATTCGACCTTGTCTGGCAGTGTCATCTCAAGCGGAGCCCATATCGTGATAACCCTGGCACCATCGCGCAATTCCTTCTTGAATTTTTTCGTCATCACCTCGACAATTTCAGGCTCTGCGAACCAAAATAGCAGAATAGTTGCATCGGAAATGTCGGCATCCCGAACGTCGACATTTACGATGCTGGCTTTTTTCAAGCCGTCAACTTTTTTCTGAGCCTTATCGGCGGCTAGCTTGTCGATCTCTATTCCGACCGCCCTCCTGACTCCAAACTCCTTAAGTGCGATCTTGACAGCGGCCCCGTCACCGCATCCCAAATGATAAAAAATGTCCCGATTGCCCAGCTTCGCGAACTTAAAAATATTTCTTATCACGCTATCTGAAAGCGATATTGCGTTTCCGCTTAAGGTCGACTGCGGCAGGGAGGAGAGCAGCTCATCCAGTTTCAAGGGTAATTCGTTGACTCCCTCAAGATAATAAGAGTTCTAGTCACGTACACAGGATATCTTGAGCGCTAGTTATTTTTACCTGAGCCTTACATGTAGTTGCATAAGAATGACTGTGCATGCGGAAATAAGCATCATTCCTATTGCGAAGGGCCATGATCCAGGCATGAGTAAGGAGGTGGCCGCGGCGTTTGATGCCATCCGCAAGGTTCCGGGCATCAGGGCCACACTTACTGCGCTGGGGACGCAGATCGAGGCCAGCAGTTTTGACGATGTCCTGAAGGCCATAAAGGCGGCGCATGACGCGGCTAGGTCTGCGGGCGCCGACCGCGTGATATCGACAATAAGGATCGACGAGCGCCACGACAAAAGCCAGACGCTGCAGGATAAAATTCAGTCTGTTGAGCAAAAGCTGAAAGGCAGCAAATGATGGATTCGGATTGCCTTGGCGCTCGAAACTACGCTTTTCCAGTCATACTTCCACGTAAACAGTGCCGTTTTCTACGGTCACCTTGTAGTTGCCGAGATCTCTTAACTTCTGTGGGAACCAAAGCATGGTTCCGGTAGTTACGTCCCACTTGGACCCATGCCATGGGCATGTAAGCTCCTTTCCATTAAGCTCGCCCTCGTGGAGCTCGGCTCCAGCATGGGTGCATGTGTTACCTGTTGCGTAATAGGTTCCTCCCACGTTTGCAACGAGAATTTCCTTGCCGGCTGCGGTCACGTGAGTCATATTACCCTCGCCTATTTCAGACGTCTTGCCGACCATTATCCTGGCCATGGTATATGCACAATATCCTAGGATATTTTAGTTTCCTTTTCCCAGAAGATCTTATCGGACAAGAAATGCTTGCACATGGCCTGTCAGAAACGAGATATTGATGAAGGATGCCATGTGCAACTTGGCGTAGATGAAATATAAGGTGTAGAGTTTATAGGATTAGCGATGCTTCGGGCCGGCCTGTTCATAGCACTTGCGTCCGCGGGTATCTTTTCCGGCATACTGGACACGGTGACGACTCTAATAGCAGAGTACGGCTACCCTGCGGTTTTCGCAGCGGCCTTTCTCGAAACGATCTTTCCACCAATCCCTAGCGAGGTGATATTCCCTCTGGTTGGGTTCATCGCCTACAGCGAAGGTCTTGGACTGGAGAATGCAGTCGGCATGGCCACTGTCGGCTCTCTTGGGTCGACAGCGGGAGCGATCGTGATCTATATTATATCCATGAAGTTAGGACGTGCGGCCATCCTTCGATTCGGCAGGCGCGTAAGGATAGGCGAGCAAGAGCTCGAGAAGGCAGAGAGATGGTTTGGCAAGTACGGCTCTGTGGCCGTGTTCACTGGGAGGATGGTCCCCGGGGTGCGAGAAATAATCTCAATCCCCGCCGGAGTCAGCGGGATGGGATTTCCGAAATTCGTGATCTACACGTTTGCTGGCTCGCTTGTCTGGTCCGTTGCTCTTACGCTCACAGGCTATTACCTTGGTGAAGCGTGGAACACGTTCTCCGAGCCTGCTTCTTCAGCATTTTCCATCGTAAGCATAGCAATCGTTGCTGCCATCCTGGCCGCTCTGGGTATTTGGTTCGTCAGGCGCAGGAACGAAGCGCCTGCAAAAGAAAAGCAGTAGATCACGCGGAGTCCATCAGCAGGCAGAGGAGGGCCTTTTGCACGTGCATCCTATTCTCTGCTTCGCACCACACAACGGACATTTCGCCGTCAATAACTTCTGCCGTCACTTCTTGACCGCGCTTGGCCGGAAGGCAGTGCATAAAGATTGCATCTTTTTTTGCGAGCTTCATCGTCTCCAGAGTGACCTGATATTTTGGCAGGAACGCCGCTTCCCTTGTAGCCCGCTCCTCTTCCTTCCCTATCGAGATGAAGGTATCGGTTGCTACGACGTCGGCATTCTTTGCAGCAGAGGCCGGGTCATCTGTTACCTTGGTTTCAACGCCAGTTTTCCTGCCTTCTGACCTTGCAATCGCCAGCACTTCATCGAGCGGCTCGTAGCCTCTGGGACACGCGACTGTCATGCTGATGCCCGTCTTGGCGCAGCCGATCATAAGGTCATTGCATACGTTGTCGCCGTCTCCGAGCCAGGCCAGCTTGAGCCCTTTAGTCCTTTTCTTGTGCTCCTGGATAGTCATGAGGTCAGCAAGGATCTGACAGGGATGAAAGGAATCAGAGAGGCCGTTGATAACGGGGACCGACGCGTAGGCCGCAAGAGTCTGAACGTCCGTATGATCGTATACCCTGGCCACGATGCAATCCAAGTAAAGCGACAGCGTCTTTGCGGTGTCCTCTATCGTCTCGCCTCGAGAAAGCTGTATGTCATTGGTGCTGAGGTAAATCGCGCTTCCTCCCAGCTGGTACATGCCTACCTCGAAACTTGCCCTGGTTCGCGTGGATGGCTTTTGGAATATCATGCCTAGAGTCTTGCCGCGCAGCGGCTGGCCATCTTTTCCGTTCTTGTGTTCTCTCTTTAGCTTGCTTGCGAGCCTCAGTATCAGGTAAATCTCCTCGCTGCTGAGATCGGCAATGCTCAGTACGTCCTTCTTACTTAAGGAGGTCTTCGATGTCTTCATCTGTCAGATATACTACCTTGTCTTCTTCGGTGTCTTTATCTTCTTTGCGCTTTTTCTTCTCTTCTTTCTCCTTCTCATTCCTTTTCATCTCCTCTTCTTCTGCTTTCGCCCTTTCCTCCTCTTCCCTTTCGCGCTCTTCAGCGGTCTTGCGCTTCTCGGCCTCTTCCTTCTTGCGCTGCTCTTCGCTCTTTTTCTTGAAGAGACCGCCTAGCCTGCCCTTCTTTTCCTTCGGCTCTTCGATGGCCGGCTTTTGCTCGGGCAGCGGCCTTGCCGGGAGTTCCATCGGCTCCGGGGCAGGCTCTGGTATCAAGATTTCGCTTGGTTTCGGCGCTTGAGCAGGCGGGGAATGCGGCTTTTCTTGAGCTTGCTGAGGGAGGTTTGGCTCCGAAACAACCGGCTTCTGAGCAGGTTCTTGCGGTG
>JBOGQL010000095.1:0-3702 GCA_050748985.1 Nitrososphaera sp.
GACCAAGCATTCCGATGCTGAGCACCCGCTGTATTCTGCTTGTCTCGATCCCATTCTGGTAAAGTTCAATGATTGCGTCCGACGCTCGCAAATCGCGATCATAGTACGCCGCTTCTATCCTCGCGTCTGCGGAAAGAGAGAGTGCCCTGAATGTCTTGACGGGCGCGGCAGGTCCGAACGGCGCGGCTCCGGCGCTCAGCCTGATCTCCTTGTCAAAGTCAGCGTCGGAAAGCGGCTGCTTCTCAAAGGTTGCCTCGCTCTCGACGGCCCGATCGGACATCGCCAGTTCCTGCAAGTCCCCCACGTATCTTCCGGAAGTATCGTGCACGTCCATGCTGTTGACTCCTCTAACGAGCGACAGCCTGTAGTTCACAATCTCTTCCAAGCTCTTGCCTAACCAGCGCTCGCTCATGTCCATTATCGTCGTGTCGCCGTGGAGCGGCGGGATCATTGGTCCTGCCCTGACCTTTGGGTAGCCGTACCTTCCGACAAAAACGCTCGGAGGACTGGCACCGTCGATTCTATCTACCGAGAACTTCGCAGAGTTCGATTTCAGAAACTGAATCCAGTTTTGCTCAAGTTGCCTCTTGATTTCAGCCGGCGAAGGCAAGATCTAGCTAAGTACCAAGACGTAGCATTTATAGCATTATTAGATCGCATTCGCTGTTGCACCACAGTAGATGGAATAATGGATCCGCTAGACAAGGCCGTCCTCGCCTCACTTTACGCAAACACCCTTGAACCTTCGGTCTCTGCCTATGAAAGGTTGAAGGCGAGGCTTCCGGTGAGCCAGGAATTTTTCGACTCGCGAATAAGTCAGCTCGCAAAGATCGGCTTTGTGGAAACAGATGAGCCTGCAAAGCTCACCTACTTGGGACGCGATGCGATCCGGGTCGTGCTCGTCGGAGGAGTCTTTGACCTTATACACCCTGGCCACATTCACACTCTGAAAGCGGCTAAGGAGCAGGGAGACGTACTCGTCGTGGTCGTGGCTAGAAGCTCAACCGCTCAAAAGATAAAGACGGGCAGGGCGATTTACCACGACGAAGCCCTGAGGAAGGAACTTGTATCATCACTCAGCTTCGTCGACATCGTGATTATCGGTCGCGAGGGCACGCTTTACGATACCGTAGAATACGTCAAACCCGACGTTATAGCGCTGGGATACGATCAGGCACACAGCGAAAAAGACATCTCGGAAAATTGCAAGAAGCGCAACCTGAATGTCCGCGTGGTCAGGCTATCAACGCCAATACCGGGCTCAAAGAGCTCCAAAATGAAGGAAGACCTGGGCGACTCGTTTTATGGCATTTAGGCTGGCGGCAGCTGCACTCGAACCTTTATCCTGTCTCCATTTCGCAGCCCCGCCTTCTGCTTGATGGGGACAGGAGCTATTACTTCAAGCATGCTGTCGTCGTAGTGAGTTCTTTCAAGAACCAGCACTGCGGCGTCGTCTACGACGCTCCCATCGTTTATTCTGGCCCGGTAGCACTTCACCCAGCCGTACGTTCGTGTGCCGTCGCTAAATCCATCTATGAATGCCGCTGGCTGGTGCATCCCTAGCTCGCGCCTAGCGTTCATGTATATCTGCTCTACAAGCCTGATGTTCAGCGTGCCAGGGTACGGCTCGTAGCCTAGTTTTTCCCTGAACTGCCTTCTGTAGCCTTCAAGGGACATATAGTACGCTCCCTCTCCCATACCCGACGCGACGCTTCCCTCGAAATCGATAGTAGTAGGCAGCGATTCGAGCGCCGCGCGAAGCGAAGAGAAAAGGCTCCGAATTTCGCCATGGCCCTTGTCGGTCACGCGCACTCCGAATTTCTGGCCGCGCTTCACACGTTCTATGTAGCCGGAATTTTCAAGCTCCATAAGGTGCTTTGATGCGGCCTGCTGCGACCTGCCAATGCTTTTTCCCAGTTCTGTCGTTGTAACTTCCACAAAGTTGTGACGCGCTCCCTTTGACAGGAGCTCCACGATCGTCAGAATGTGCTGCAGTTTGATCTCTGCGGGCGGCATTATCCTCTAGTTGTTTATGCCGATGTCACCGAAAGTCCTTACCCTGACATCCGCCGGCTTTTTCAGCTCAGCCGTCCTGTGCCCTATTATGTATTGGATCCCTACCTTGTCAGCTGCGTCGACCAGCCTCTGCGTGACTATGCCATCCAGCACAAGCAGCTTGGCACCTTCGGCACTGTCAAGCCTCTTGATCACTTCTGAAACTGGCACTTTCAGGAGCTGGTTCATTGAACCGTCCAATACCACGGCTTCCAGAGTCTCGTTGATCTGAGGAAATACGTCTCTGACTGCCGTGAGTATTTCGGGGCTGTCCTGCGCTGCCACTTCAGAGGGCTGCCTTACCGGCTGCTGTGGCGGCATTTCATCGCGGGGCTCTCTTTCGACTCTCCGCGGATGCCTTCGATCGACCTGCTGAGATTGCTGCACGGGAGGCATTTCGCCTACTACCGATGCCGCGTCCTTTAGAATTTCGGATATTTCCAATGGCGTGCAGTCCTCCACTTCCTCTCCAGGCGGAGCCCTCAGAACCTTGTCGATCTTTACTACGCCCTGCAGCTCTTTCAGGATAAGGTCGCCTGCCCTGTCGCCGTCCAGAAAAGCCACGACTTTCTTCCCATCGGTAAGCTTGGTGACCGTCTCGTCGATTCTGGCGCCTTCGATTGCAATCGCGTTGTCGAAGCCGGCTCGAAGAAGGTTGATGACATCAGCCCTTCCTTCTACTAGTATTATCCAGTCAGAATCAAACACGCCCGTGCCGCAGGCAAGCTGTGCCTTGCCGAAACTGGTGAGCTTGCCAGGCTTGCTTGCATCGTAGACATCCTTGAGCATCTCTTCTCCTTCACTGATAGTTCTGGTGGCCCAGTCCTGCACAATCCTCTTGGCGCGATCGACTATGACTTTCTTTTTGATGGCCCTAATGTCGTCGATCCCCATCAGATTGAATTTTGCCTGAAAAGGCCCGACCTTGTCTATGCTCTCGATTGCGGCGGCGATGAGCGCGGCCGTGGATATGTCCGTGCTCATCGGGATCAGGGCGTCTCCCTTAGCGACGCTTCCTCTCGTTTCAACGTTCACCTCGATTCTTCCAACCTTCGATACTTTTTGCAGTTCGTTGAGGTTCATCTCTGGTCCAAGAAGGCCCTCGGTCTGTCCAAAAATTGCACCGATAATATCGGCCTTCTCAACCAAACCATCAACTTCAAATTTTAATTTCACGTGATACTTCACGATACCTGTGCTAGGCAATTGTTCCATAACCTCGTAGTTCTGTTACTCTATCACAGAATTTTCGTTGCTTGAATATAAGTGCTTTGTGAATGTTGAGAGCTCAGGTGTAGAAATACAGATCCTTCCGTGTGCCCGTTACGCCCGAGAGGTACGGTGCGAAAATTCCGAGCTCCTCCACGTGCCTCACCTTTCCTTTAGTAATCTTCGCCAGTGCATTCTTGTAAGATAGTGTTACCCTATGCCTGCGCGACTGCAGCTGCGACATCAACCTGCTGGTGAGGTACTTGCCTGTCCTGTCCATGTCCAATAGGAGAATGAATTTTTTCCGATCGCTATCGTGGCTGTCCAGAAAGTTTGCAATCCCCTTTGAGTGATGGAATACAGCAAGATTGCCCACAAAGCCGACCTTGGTCAGCGCCTCTGCGTCGCGTTTTCCTTCGACGACTACGATGGACCCGT
>JBOGQL010000096.1:0-13080 GCA_050748985.1 Nitrososphaera sp.
GTCCTCTGGTCGAAAGGTAGTAGATCTGGTTTTCGTCCATTTGAGCCACGGAAGCAGAATGAGTCGCTCTCACCTCATTAGTTTCTATTTCCAGCCCCGGTATCGAATCCGACTTGGATCCCCTGTCGAGCAGGATTGCATGACTTGCAAGGTAGGACTCGGTTCCTTTACCATTCTTGCCTATCTTGATCATGCCTTTGAACAATGATTTTGACGTATCTTTCAGCACCGACTTCACGAGCACCCTGCCTCTAGAATACTGTCCAAGGTGAATCAGGTTTGAAGTGACGTCAAAGGACTGCGTCGCGGCCCCGAAGATTATCTCGACGTCCTCGGCTGAGGCCCCGGCCCCCTTCATGATGCTGTCCGTCTTGTACCTGGAAAGCAGGGAGCCGAACATGCCGATGTACCAAGACATCTTGCCGTCCCTTTCTACAAAGGCTTTCCTATTTGACACATTGATCGCGTCAGTGGCCATGGCCTGAAGGGTTACCATTTCAAGGTGCGCATTAGGGCTAACATGTGTCTCAACCAGCTCAAAGTACCCTTGCTGCACTTCCTGCCTTTCTGTCGTTCCCGGGGCATACAGCTCTTGAACGACGGTTGCCTTGGAGCCGACATCTGCCACCACTATGTTCCTGGATATCGTGGAAGTTCTGTCGTCAGAAAGAGACGTTATTATCCTGATAGGATCTTCCAAGATTACATTTTTTGGAATATAGATGAAAACGCCTGATTGGAATGCGGAGGCTTCAAGGGCCAAGAATTTGTCTTCAAGGTAATTCAAAGGATTGGCGTCCAAGTGTGATCTCACAAGCTCCTCATGGTTCGCCAAAGCGTCCTTTATCGTGGAGACGATGATGCCTTGCTTGGAGACACTGTCACGGATGAAGATCTTGCTGGGCATCCGGGAGACATTAAGCACGCCTGTCTCCTGTTCAAGTTCTTTCAATCTGTCAGCCAAGTCCTTATCGATAGCAACTTCAGGCTGCAGCTCCAATCCTGCAAGCTGCATGCTTTGCGGCTTGATCATGTTGACATCCGAATACTTGCTGTATAATGGCGAAACCTCCGCAGGGAGAGACTGATACTGCGAAAATGCATCCCTTCGCATCGAAATGAGCCATTCGGGCTCGCTCTCGGCAAGCGACTCGATATACTTGTCGCTAACGGAGGACAGCGTAGTATATGTCATGGGATCACCGGAAAAGTTGGTGGACGTCTAGCCTACAGAGCCTTCCATCTCGAGCTTTACAAGCCTGTTAAGCTCGACTGCATATTCCATCGGCAGCTCCTTTGTGAACGGCTCCATGAATCCGCCTACTATCAGTGAAAGTGCATCTGATTCTGAATATCCCCTGCTCATCAGGTAAAATATCTGGTCCTCTCCTATCTTGCCAACGGTCGCTTCGTGAGTAATCGTTGCGTCGTCTTCGTTGACCTCGATGTATGGATAAGTGTCAGTTCTTGAACGCTCGTCCAGGAGAAGTGCATCGCATCTTACGTTGGACTTGACTCCCGTTGCACCTTTGGCCACATGCAGCAGGCCTCTGTACGTAGTCCTGCCCGAGTCTTTGCTTACTGATTTGCTCGTGATTCTCGAAGTGGTGTTTGGTGCTAGGTGGACCGCCTTGGCTCCGGCGTCCTGGTGCTGATCCTTGCCGGCAAACGCAACCGATATTACTTCAGCATGGGCGCCTTTGCCAAGCATGTAGACGCCCGGATACTTCATGGTGAGCCTGCTGCCGAGATTACCGTCGATCCATTCGACCTTCGCGTTTTCGTATGCGTAGGCCCTCTTTGTTACCAGATTATATACGTCCTTGCTCCAATTCTGGATCGTAGTGTAACGAATCTTTGCTCCCTTCTTCGCAATCAACTCTACCACCGCCGAATGCAACGACTCTGTGCTGTAGACCGGTGCCGTGCAGCCTTCGATGTAGTGAACTTCGGCACCTTCGTCTGCAATGATGAGCGTCCTTTCAAACTGGCCGATATTCTCTGCATTAATTCTGAAATATGCTTGAAGCGGAAGATCGACCTTGACGTTTGGTGGCACATAAATGAACGAGCCGCCTGACCAAACAGCGCTGTTGAGCGCTGCAAATTTGTTGTCCTCTGGCGGAATTACCTTTCCAAGGTACTTCTTCACGATGTCAGGATATTCCTTGATAGCAGTATCGGTGCCGACAAAAATCACGCCCTGCTTCTGCAAGTCCTCCCTCAAATTGTGATAAACGACCTCGGATTCGTACTGGGCTCCTACCCCTGCAAGGAATTTCCGCTCTGCCTCGGGGATCCCCAGTTTCTCAAAAGTATTCCTGACGGACTCTGGGACATCGTCCCAGCTCTTGCTTCCCTTTTCGGACGCTTTTGCGTAGTAGTAGATGTTCTGGAAATCGATCTTGGAAAGATCGCCTCCCCAGTTTGGCATCGGCTTGCTCATAAAGACCTCGTATGACCTGAGCCTGAACTCTCTCATCCATTCAGGCTCATCTTTCATCCTGCTAATTTCTTCGACCGTTCCCCTTGAGAGGCCCTTCTTGCTGAGGTATATATAGGTCTCTGTCGGGTCTTTGAAGTCATATTTGCTATAATCCATGTTAAGGTCTTCTTTTGCCGTCATATGCTTGATTATAACGCTGTTATGTTTTATATATATTTTGCATTTTTTCCTAGGTGCTTTGGTGAATTTGTACAAGCTAACTGGACGGTGCCACCCTATTTCATTGTTGGTCTTCCCACCATATCCTGTGCATCGGGATCAGGTCGACGAGCGTGATCTCCCTGTCAGGAGGCATTGCAGTAAATTGAGCATAGTAGGCATTAATCATTTCTTCTCCTTGACGACCAGAAGGTTCCACCTGATGATCTCCAGTGCATATAGTCACGAATAATCTTCATGTGGTCAAATGCGACTTCTCTGCTGTCGATCTGATCCAGTTCTACCCACTCAACAACTTCAGCGTCATCTGCGGCCCTGTGACTTCCTCCAACCATCATTCCCACGAAGACGACGCTCAAGACGTGCTTGCGCGGGTCCCTGTCCGGGTCCGAATATACTCCAAGAATCTCTATCGGCTCGACCTGGAGCGAAGTTTCTTCCAGGGCCTCCCGTTTCACTGCCTCCTCGATGGTTTCTCCTTCATTGACAAAGCCGCCTGGAAGTGCGAGCAGTCCCTTGAACGGATCTCTCTTTCGTCTGATCATCAAGACCTTGGATTCTCGCTGAATTATCACATCGACTGTTGGCACGGGATTGCGATATTCGTTCACAGGAAAATATGGGGGTCTCAGATTATTAACGATTCCAGAGCTCCGAAATGATCTTTAGGAATTGAGCTAAGCCAGAAAGGCATAAACTGCATCCACTATGGACTTGATATTACTGCGATGTCCTAAATTCTTATAAATATGACCGGGAATATATCGTCGTGATGACTGCCATCATCGTCGAGATGGAAGAGTCTCCGACTCCACTGGCGATATGTCCAAGGTGTGGAAGGCAGGTAAGAATCGACGGGCATTGCGAATGCGAAGCGATCTTTTCGGGTGTCCTTAACATCCAGAGAAAGTAATAGGACGATCAGTAACGACCCCGCGCCTACAGCTAGGCGGCGCTATGCAAAGTATCCACTAATCGATCTCTGGCCAAGGCGTGGCTTCTCAATTTTACTTGGCACCATGTGATTCGGAAATCTGCAGAGCATACCGTTCTCTTTCACTTTCACTTTAAGTAAATCAAGGACCTTCTTCTCGTAGCCCATGTTTGCGGTAAGGTAGCTGGAACCGGGCACTTCAAAATTGTATATCTCCTTGTAAATTCGTTCCGCATCGGAAATTCCAAGCAGCCCAAAGACAGTACTCATCCTTTCCCATATGTCACTCCGAAGTCGCAAAACCGCCCCAAAGACATGATTCACTCCTGCTGACTTGCAGTTGGCGATTATTAAGTCGAGCTCCTCATCGGTGTCAGAGATGAGCGGCATTATCGGGTCCACATTCACTGCGCAGCTGATCCCTGCATCTGCGAATTTCTTGATTGCAGCAAATATCTTGCCTGCAGGCGGTGTTCCCGGTTCGACGATCCTTCTGACTTTTTCATTGCAACTAGTTATCGACCAGACAACGCAACAATTGGACCTGTACTGCTTGTGGAGCTCCAGATCTCGCTCAATTATTGCCGATTTTGTGAACACATAGTACGGCACCCTGTATTTTTGCAGGACCTCTATGCACCTTCTTGTGAGGCCATACCTTAATTCTGCGGGCTGGTAGCAGTCGGTTGCTGAAGAAATCATCACCGGCTGTATGGTGCTGGGTTTCCACTTTGCCAGCTCTATCTCCAGAATTTCCGGCGCGTTACTTTTGGCGTAAATTTTGTCATAAAATTCAGGCGACCATTCGTAGGTCGCATAGCAATAGGCACATCGGTGCTGGCATCCTTGGTAGGGGTTAATAGTTAATCCGCTGTGTTCCCTGACGACGAAGGGATGGATTATCGACTTGCTCTTTTTCGCTTCCAGCTTCGGCGCGCCTTTGTACCATAGCTGTGACATGTTATCACATGATGATCCACATTCTAATAAGACAGACGGCACCCTAAGGGGAGCGGGGCCCACCTGCGGGATGCGTGGCTCGGTCTGGTATAGTTTTTTATTTGCGGAGATGGGTTGCTAGAGCACACATGAGGATAGGCATGGCGGGTCTGGGCCTGATGGGTTCGGGCATGGCTGCTCGTCTTATTGGCACAGGTAATAGAATCACGGTCTACAACCGAAGCAGGGCCAGAGCAGAACGATTCTCGGGAACTGCCGATGTCGCTTCGAGCCCCAAGGAGTTGGCAGACGGGTGCGACTTTGTCATTGTCGCGGTAACTGATTTCTACGCGGTGCAGGAAGTCCTCCTCGGCGACAACGGAATCATAAGGTCAGAGAATCGGAATTTGGTCCTGGCCGACGCTAGCACGATCTCTCCTTCTCAGTCCAGTCAGTGTGCTCGCTCGTTGCGACGCACCGGCATTGAAATGCTCGGTATGCCAGTGATGGGAGGTCCTGCTCTCGCCGAGTCCGGCGAGCTAGTCCCGATGGTCGCCGGAAACAGAGGGGCATATGACAAAGTCAGAACAGTGATTGAGCAGCTCGGCAAGCCCGTATTCTACATCGGTGCGACGGACGGAGCCGCAAACGCGATCAAGCTGGCGCTTAACCTTAACATAGCACTCATAGCAAGCGCAGTCTCGGAAGGGATAACGCTCGTGAGGAGCTCGGGCATAGATCCTTCTCTTTTCATTCAGGTACTGAACTCGACCTACTTCAGAACAGGTTTGTCAGAAAAGAAAGGTCCCAAGATGGTAAGCGGGGACTTTCAGCCTACCTTTCATTTGAAAAACATGCTCAAAGATCTCGAACTCGCAGCTGGCACTGCGCAGGAGCTCAAGATATCACTTCCACAGACACTCCTTGCACAGCAAATCTTCAGGGCAGCAAACAATAGCGGATTCTCCGAAATGGACTATACATCAATATGCGCATTCTTGGCAAAAATAAACGGGATGGACAAATCATCATGATGCTGAAGAAACTGCGGGAACTCAAGGTGGCCGAGTTCACGGTCGTCGCATCCCTTCCAGACATGGGTAGAGTCGGGGGCCTGGTATCCTCTTTCCTTGCCCAGCACCTGAAGACCCAGCTTGTGGCCGAGATAACGTCAATGGACAAACCGTGGGTCACATATTCCGAGGGTGTGGTGAAAAACGTTATCGACGTTTACAAGATATTCTTTGACAAGGAACATAACTTGCTGGTATTCACTGGCGAGTCCCAGCCGCAGGATCCTGGCGAGCTCCACAGGCTATGCAGTACCCTCCTGGACTACTTGCAATCGGTAGGGAGAGTGAAGATGCTCTACGGAGCTGGAGGCTACCTCCGTGAACAGGTAACAGGAGCTCCCAGGGTGTGCGTTGTCGTGAACAAGCCGGAGCTAAAGAAGATCGCAGTAAACGCCGGCGTCGAACCTGTTGGAAATGAAATAACCACGATAACTTGGTTCAACGGCCTGATACTTGGCCTATCAGCCGAAAGGGGAATCGACGCGATCGGCCTGTTTGGAGAGATTTCCGAGAGTTCTGTCCCGCAGCCTTTGGCGGCAAAGAGCATATTGGCAGCGTTCTCGAAAATGGAAGGAGTGCCGATAGACACAAAGCCTCTTGACCAGCACTACGAATCGATACTTGAGGAACTGCAGAAAAAGAAGGATCCATCTAAGTTCAGCCCGGGCATAGGATAATCTGGTCAGGGCGGCCTAGTTATTCTGATGCTTTGAGATATTCCAGAATTTGCGATGAAATCAACTAGTGTACGGGCGAACCGGCTGTAACTTCTTCAGCGGCTGTAAGGAAGATAGGTTTACCATTAGGCCCGTCAGCAGCAAGGAGCATGCCTCTTGAAACCATGCCTCCCAGTTTCTTGGGTTGCAGGTTTGTGCAGACGACGACTATTCTGCCTACGAATTCTTCTGGCCTGTAGAAAGCAGCGCCTCCAACTGCGAGCTCGCGCTCCTCAGCACCGAGGTCAACTCTTGCGTTGAATACCTTCGTCATGCCGGGTATGGCCTCGGCAGCGGTGACTCTGCCAATCTTTAGCTTCACTTTAGAAAATTCATCGATTGTAATCAGGTCTTCAGGTGGTGCGCTGTTCATGGTTGCGGATCAAAACACAAGCCATTAAAATTGGTTACGACTCTAACCCCAGGTAATCAACATGCACTTGTCTCTTGCAGGCGCCCTTGACAATAACTGGTTTCGTTGGTAGCAATGGGAGAAATGGGTGAAAATGCCGAGGATTTCAAGGTGCTGCCGATTTTATCTTGTCAAATGGCTTCATTGCAGCAGGCAGGCTGTCAATGAGATCCGTCGCCGCCATGTGGAGTCCGACCCGTTTGTAAGTGAGGTTCCCTGCAAGGCCATTGAGGTGAGTGCCAAGAAGAGCCGCTTCAAATGGCCTCATTCTTGTCATAAAGCTTGCAGTAATGCCGGAAAGAACGTCTCCGGTCCCGCCCACGGTCATCGCGCAATTGTGGGTCTTGTTAACGCCGGTCTGTCTGCCGTCAGACACGACATCTACAGGACCCTTTAGGAGAACGGTTACACCGTGCTCCTTTGCCATGCTCGCGACGTTCGCTACTCTTTCTTTTTCTGTATTTCCCGGCTCACTTTGAAAGAGCCTCGTGTATTCTCCGTCATGAGGCGTGACAACCGCACCGAGACCTTTAATCTCAGGAAGGATTTCGGGAATCAGAGCAGACGCGTCAAGGAGGATCTTCGTCTCTGACTGCTTCAGTTTGTTGACGAGCGCGATTATAGCTTCGGGTGTAGCGATACTCATTCCCATGCCTATTGCCGCAGTGTTGGGGCGCTTCGGAATCATGGCTGCCAGCCTGTTTGCCGAACCCACCGTCAACTTGTCGTCTGGCAGAGGTAGTGCTATGATGTTTGGAGAAAAGGATCTCACCGGGGTTATTATTGAGCGAGGAACGGCCGTGTAAACCAAATCGGCGCCTGACCTCAGCGCGGCAATGGAAGTCAGTACTGGCGCGCCGTGGTAAAACCTGCTTCCACCGGCCACAAGAACGATACCGTTATCTCCCTTCTTCGACGACGAGACACGCGGAGGCGTCAACTTCCTCGCGAGCTTTGGATCAATCGTTATAACTGCCAATCGTCGGTATTATCATGGCTGGGTGAATAAACTTTCCCACACCGGCTTCAATCCCTCGTAGATCCTTCACGCGCGATTCCGCTAGTCGGACGCGGGCTTGCATCATCGCCGATTGCGGATCCAGCAGTCAACTCGGTTCAGCGTGAATAGTTACTATGGATCCTGGGTATCTGGCGCGGATATGTTTTTCAATCTCAGAGACGCGGTCATGTATCTGTTCGATTGTCATCTCGCCAGCAGAATCCGACTTGAATACACATCCAACATCAATCTTCAGCAAGTTCCCGTCAGTTCTGTAAGCCGCCACCTTGCTTACGGTTTTAACGTCTTCCATGTCAAGAATTATTTTTCTGATCGAATCCTGTACGTTGGCATCGGACAGCGGCTGCACACCGCTCAGGTCGGGCAGCCTGGGTTCGAGATGAACTGTGATGCTTTCTACACCTTTGAGCCGCCTCTTTATTGCATCCTCTACTGCATCCGCTATCGAGTGAGCTTCCGTCAGGGTGGCAGACCTGTTAACCTGAACATGGAGCGAAACCTCAAACAGATTCGTTCGATCGATTCTTGACACAACTACATTGTGGATTCCTCTTACACCGCTCACGACGGTCGCGGCCTGTTCTATGACGGACTCTGGCGACGTGTCGGCTCCCCAGAGTGGTTCAAAGTGTACTGTCACGTCACTTGGCGAGACAAACAAACCGGAGTCCACCAGACTTTTCGCAATGCTTTCCTCAACCTTACCGCTTGTCTCGTGCGCGTTTTCAAAGCTCATGTCAGCTCGCAAGGCGACCGTGACGTCAACAAATATTTCCCTCCCGACCTTGCGCATCTTGACATCCCTGCATTTCAGAACACCTTCAGTAGTGTCTGCAGCCTGCATGACCCGAGCAACAAGCTTTGGGGAGATAACGTCTGTCAGATCTTTGGCGTTTTGATATGCAAACCTGCTGCTAAGGTAGGCAAGCAGTGCCCCAAGTGCGATCGCGGCGACAGAATCCGCATGAAGAAAGCCGGAACTCACAAGCCACAAGCCGGCGAGAGCGACGGAAGTTGAGGCAAAGTCGGCAAAAGCATGGTAAAGATCGGCCTTGATCGTCGGAGCTGCGGTCTTTTTCGATGCTCTGCTCAAGACAGCAATTCTGAAAACGTCGATCGAGAGCGCGTAGATGACAGCCACAAAACCAATTGTTCCGGCCCTGACCAGCTGCAATGATTGGGGAGCGAGTGTGATCCTCGTTACAGCCTCATAAATAAAAAACACGGCAACCACAAACAGAGCTGTGCCTCCGATGAAGCCCCCGATGGTTTCAATCTTGCCATGCCCGTATGTGTGGTCATAATCTCTGGGTTTGAGAGCCAGCGTAGTGGCGATAATTAGGATGACCGTCACTACTGCGTCCAAGAGAGCGTGGGTGCTATCGGTTAGCAGCGCAAGACTGTTTGTAGCAATCCCTGCGGCAAACTCAAAAACAAACACTGAGGAGATGGCAACGAGTGAGATTCGTAAGGTATTCCCTTTAATGGATCCAACATCGGCCGTGGATAACCGGTCTGCTGGCACTATCAGAATGAAAATGCTAATTTTGCTATTTAGGTATTTTGTGTTTCCACCAGCTACCTAAATTAGTCGGCTCTAAGGAGTGCGTATCAACTCCATTCCGCGGGACGATCTGCCGTTTCTACCGAACCACCAAGGGGGCTTTCGGCTTGACGTACGTCTGTTCTATTGAATTGAGAAAACCGCGTATGTCATCGGGTTTGGACGTGATCCTGCCAACGACGTTGACATTGGAATACGGGATGATTTTCCCTTGTCTACTTAGCGGCGTGTATCCGTAGAACAGGCAGATGGCACTACCTTCCGGCCAAAATGCGACATCTAGGAGATCAACAGCAGACCTGCCGTTTTCCTCTCCAACCTTTATCGGAGTTTCATCGCTGTACAATTCATCCCCCCATCTGTTCAGAGTGAGCCTGATAGGCAGGTTGTCGATTATGACTCGGACTGTTCTCGGCGACAGCGAATTGCAAAGCTCTATCATGATCCTGTCATCGAGCTCGGGCAGCTCGATCGTTAGCATTCTCTTCAACTGCTGTCAGAACGCCGGAATAGGGCCTTCCTTCAGTGCTTTTGGTGGAGCTACGGCCCGCTCAGGGATTTTCTGGAAGGGCATGACATAGTTGGGAAGATCGAGTAAATTCGTTTTTCCATTCCTTTGGATCGCGTATGTCTTGCCTTCGTAGGTGCACTTTATTATGGGCAGGGTCTTCATGTTCTCGGCGACATCAGCTATCTTGTAATATTCGAGGAGCTTTCGTGACTCGTATACAGTCTCGTTCTTCCTACGGAATCTCTTCTTGCTCATGAATTTGAACGCAAGTACGATGTGTCTTGTTGGGTATACGCCAAACATGTTTCGAACTATCATGCATCGCTCAAGCTGGTCCTGCGGCACATAGAGGTTGTCGCTTGTTCCCGACTTGGCTTCTATCGTCAGGAGAATTCCATCAGCATTGTTCACCGCAACTATGTCAGGGAGTCCCGTGCTGCTTCCACCCAGCCTGCGCGCATTCCAGAGACCTTTGTTCAGGCGCTGAACAAGTGCATATTCGTAGCTATAGCCCCTGCTGCGGCGGATGTTGCCCAAATACGCCATGAATTCTTCAATCCGTGCCTTTAAAGTTTCTCCGCCAACAGGAACATGAAACAGCGGGGCGCTATATGGCCAGAGTGGGAGGCGACGGTTCACATAAGCAAGTCTTTTATTGAAAAGGGGCTCTTACGCTTTCATGTCACTGAGTATAGAGAGCTCGCTAGAAGAGATCGACCGAAACCTCAAAGACGTGCAGGAACGCCGCGAAAAGCTGATCAAAGGAACGCGCGATATAGTCATCCTATGCAGCAAATCGATAATTTCGTTGCACCAAAGCGATGCGGAGAATGCAAAGGGCAAAATGGAGCAGGCGAAGAAGTTGCTAGACGAGCTCCGCACCGTTGCAAAGCATGACCTCTCCAGGTACACCGGAGTTGCAGAACAAGAGCTCGTCGAGGCACACGCACTTCTAGCAATAATGGAGAAGCATCGAATTCCATCGATGAGGGATCTCAATGTTACAGGCGAGTCTTATCTGACTGGCCTGCTCGACTGCGTCGGTGAGATAAAGAGATTGGTATACGACAGAATGCGTGCTGGCAGCGATGAAGATGTGGAGAAGCTATTTGTGGTGATGGAACAGATCTATAGCTCCATCTTTCCGTTCGCAGGATACGACAACATCGTTTCTGGACTCAGAAAGAAATTGGATGTGGCGAGGATCCTAATTGAAGACATTAGGGCGGTAGTGACGGAAGAAATCAGGAGAAAGGCAATGATAAATGCAGTAGAGAAGTTCGAGAAACAGATCTCAGGAGAAGGGTCCTGATTCTCCACACCAAATTCTCGACGGGAGCACCCGGTCATACTGCCAATGAACGAGATTCCGAGTGAGGTATTCCTCGAAATCTTTAATTCAGGTTCCAGGCGTAAGTCATCTGGATGGAACCGTTCTCTTCGGCAATAATGAATATTGCCGGCTCCGAGTGGATTATAATCATACTCTTTGCAGTTGTTCTGTTTCTAGGGACAAAGAAACTCCCAGAGGTTTCCCGCACGATCGGCAAGGCGGTAGGCGAATTTGAAAAGGCAAGAAACACGTTCAGGCGGGAAATGGAAGAGGCATCGCAGCACACCAAGGGCATCGGAAAGGTACCGAGGATTACGGCACCTGTTGCATCAGAGCGTGAAAAGCTAACAAAGATAGCCGAGTCCCTCGGCATAGAGGATAACGCAGAGCTCACGGACGACGAACTTCGCTCGATGATATCAAAGCGAATCGCAAACTAAATTCCCTTAAATAGCCCCGGGATGCCAGAAGCGCCGCGTCCACACAATATTTATAACATCAAATTCTGCTCAACAAGACAATGTTAGAGACACCTAGAAGCTCTTCTGCGTCGACGATAAATCCATTTGAAGTCGCTTTAAAGCAGCTCGATGAGGCTGCAAAGCTGATAAAACTAGACAAGGGATTACACCAGGTTCTGGCGAGCCCAAAACGGGTGCTCACGGTTTCGCTGCCCATCAAGATGGACAGCGGAGAGGTGCGCGTATTCACCGGTTTTCGCTCGCAACACAACGATGCCCGTGGACCGTACAAGGGTGGAATCAGGTATCACCCGCAGGTCACAATCGATGAAGTCAAGGCGCTATCGATGTGGATGACGTGGAAATGCGCCGTGGCAGACATTCCCTACGGTGGCGGAAAGGGCGGCATCATTTGCAATCCCAAAGAGATGTCAGAAGGCGAGCTGGAGCGCATGACAAGGCGATACGCGTACGCGATAGCGGACATCATCGGTCCTCATACAGACATACCAGCTCCTGACGTTTACACTGGCGGAAGGGAGATGGCCTGGATAATGGATACCTACTCTGCGCTTAAAGGTAACTATGTACAGCCCGAACTGATCACGGGCAAGCCGCTGGCGATAGGGGGCTCGCTTGGAAGGAATGAGGCCACAGGCAGGGGTCTTTCTTTCACGGTGAGGGAGGCGGTAGCGAAACTGAAGATAAATCCAAAGGCTTCCACCGTGGCCGTCCAGGGCTTTGGGAACGCAGGCCAGTTCGCTTCGCAGCTCGTGCAGGAACAGGGGGCGAAGGTCATCGCAGCGTCTGACTCTAGAGGCGGCGTGTACAACAAAGCCGGGATTGATATCGCTGCGCTTCGAAAGCACAAGGAAAAAAGTGGCTCGGTAGTCGCGTTCCCGGGATCCAAGTCAATAAGCAACGAGGAGATACTCGAGACAGACTGTACTATCCTGATTCCGGCTGCCCTCGAAAACCAGATAACGGGCAAGAATGCTGGCAGGGTAAAGGCAAAGATCGTTGCTGAAGCCGCCAATGGTCCAACGACGCCAGAAGCAGATGACATCCTCTACAAGAACAAGGTTCTTGTCATCCCGGATATCCTTGCGAACGGAGGCGGGGTGACAGTGTCCTACTTTGAATGGCTGCAAAACTTGCGCAGAGATTACTGGACAGAGAGCGAGGTCAACGTCAGGCTTGACAAGAACATCACAAAGGCATTTCATGATGTCTACACTACACACGAAAAATACGGCGTCAACATGCGCAAGGCAAGCACGCTGCTAGCAATCAACAGGGTAGTTGAAGCGATAAAGATAAGGGGACTCTGGCCGTAATCATCCCCACACTTTTTTGAACACGAAAACGTCCGCTATGCTATGAGGAGCGGCGAAACGAGAAAAGATTGCCTACTCTGTGCTAAACGAATGTCCGCAAGAGCAGCTCTTTGT